>SYID01000051.1 GCA_005798925.1 Verrucomicrobiota bacterium | reverse complement strand
TACTTCAACCACGCCGTGCACGTGAACCGCGGCGTCAGCTGCGTCGAGTGCCACGGCCGCATCGACCAGCAGGTCGTCGTCGGCCAGCAGAAGTCCCTCAACATGTCCTTCTGCCTCGATTGCCACCGCAATCCCGAGCAGGTCCTGCGCCCGGTCGACAAGGTCTACGACCTTGGCTTCAAGGCCGCTTCTCCCGCCCAGCAGACCGCCGACGGCACGAAGTTCGTGCACGACTGGAAGGTCAATCCGCCCCAGAGCTGCTCGGGCTGCCACCGCTAATCCCCCACGCCTTTTCCGATGAGCAAGAAAGTCTTTGAACACCCCGCGCCCCAGGCCGGCGAGCCGACCGGTCCTTCGTACTGGCGCAGCCTCGACGAGCGCAACAAGTCGCCCGAGTTCCGTACCCGCGCCGAGCGCGAATTCCTCGACGGCGCCTCCGCCATCTCCGCCGTCGAACGCCGCGAGTTCCTGATGCTCATGGGCGCTTCGTTCGGTCTCGCCGGCCTCGGCCTCGCCGGTTGCCGCGAGCCCCGCAACCACACGCTCCCTTACGCCAAGCAGCCGGAGAACACCATCCCGGGCGTCGCCACGTATTACGCTTCGTCCTTCCCTGGCGAGTTCGCCAACCAGCCGATCCTCGTCGAGACGCACCAACACCGCCCGACCAAGATCGAAGGCAATCCGAGCCACCGTGCCAACGGCGGCGCTTCCTCGAAGTTCGCCCAGGCCAGCGTCCTCGACATGTACGATCCGGACCGCGCGCAGGCTTCCCTCGCCGCCGACGGTTCCGTCCTCTCCGTCGCCGCCGCCCGTGGTTTCCTCCGCGGCCTCGCCGCCGACGCCAAGGCCGACGCCGGCGCCGGCCTCGCTTTCCTCGCCCGTCCGTCCACTTCTCCCACGCGCGCCCGCCTCGTCGCCGCGCTCAAGGCCGCCTACCCGCAGGCCCGCTGGGTCGAGTATACCCCGGTCGCGCAGAATCGCGCCGATGCCGTCCTCGGAGCCCGCGCGCTCCCTGATTACGCCAAGGCCCGCCGCGTGCTGAGCCTCGACCGCGATTTCCTCGGCGCCCATGACGCCACCGTCGAAGACACCCGCGCCTACTCCTCCGCCCGTCGCGCCGACACGGCCGCCGAAGCCGAGAAGATGACGCGCCTCTACGTCGTCGAATCCGTCTTCTCGCTGACCGGCGCCGCCGCCGACCACCGTCTCCGCGCCTCGTCCTCGCACATCTCCGGCCTCGCGATCCTCTTCGCCGCCGAAGTCCTCGCGCAGAAGGGTTCCGCCGACGCCGCCGCCCTCAAGGCGAAGGTCTCGGGCATCAACGTCAAACCCGAGTGGGTCACCGAATGTGTGGCCGACCTCGTCAAGGCCGCCAAGGGCGAAGCCCTCATCGTCGCCGGCGATCATCTCTCCGCCGACGCGCATCGCGCCGTCTTCCTCGCCAACCAGGCCCTCGCCGCCGCCGTCAAGTATGTCGCCGCTCCGGCTCCCGCCGCCCTGACGATCTCCGCGCTCGTCGCCCAGCCGGCCAAGACCCTCGTCATCCTCGGCGGCAATCCCGTCTACGACGCGCCGGCCGACGTGAACTTCAGCGCCGCCATCCAGGCCGCCAAGAAGGTCGTCCGCCTCGGTTACCATGGTCCGTCCTTCGATGAGACCTCGGCCGCCGTGAAGGCCGCCGCCGGCACCTTCCTAGCCTCCTCGCACTACCTCGAGAGCTGGTCCGACGGCCGCACGCTCGACGGCGCCTACGTGCCGGTGCAGCCGATGATCGACCCGCTCTTCGCGACGGTCACCGAACTCGACGTCCTCGCTCCCTTCGCCGGTTCCGACAAGGAGCCGCACGCGCTCGTCCGCGAGACCTTCAACTCGCTCTCGAAGAACGTCACCGACGAAGCCTTCGCCGCCTGGCTCGCCGAAGGCGTGCTCGCCGGCACCGGCTTCGCCCCGGCCAAGCCCGCCGTGGGCGTCGCCCAGATCAAGGCCTTCGCCGCTCCGGCCCTCTCCTTTGACGCGCTCGAAGTCCGTCTCCTCCCCAGCGTCCATTCCGGCGACGGCCTCCTGGCCAACAACGGCTGGCTCGCCGAGGCTCCGGATCCCATGACCAAGACCGTCTGGGAGAACGTCATCCTCGTCAGCCCGAAGTTCGCCGCGAAGCTCGCCATCGAGCCCGACGCGATGTTCATCAACAAGATCGGCGCGCTCAACCGCAACATCAACCAGCTCGTCGACGGTCGCCTGATCTGCCGCGTCGCCACCGTCGCCGTGGGCGGCAAGTCCGTCACCGGACCGGTCTTCATCATGCCCGGCATGGCCGACCACACCATCGGCTTGCAGCTCGGCTTCGGCCGTCGCGTCGCGGGCCGCGTCGCCACGCGCGTCGACGAACGCCTCGCCGGCCGCGTCAAGGGCAACGGTTTCGACGCCTACCCGCTCGTCGCCGCCGCCGAACCCTCCGTCCGCACCGGCGCCAAGTTCACGCTCTCCGACGCCACCGTCGCCGTCTGCAACATGCAGGACCACTGGTCGATGGAAGGCCGTGACGTCATCCGCGAAGGCAACGTCGAGGACCTCAAGAAGAACGAGAATTTCGCCAAGCTCGGCATCGACGGCCACGCTCCCGCCGTCTACGGCAAGGACGGCGCCATGTCGCCCGCCCAGAAGGCCATCACCACCCCGCGCGGAAATTCCGCCTACGAGCACCCGAACCACACCGTCGCCCCGAACGTGGCCGTCTGGCAGGGCCACGAGGACAAGTTCCCCGCGCTCCAGCAGTGGGGCATGTCGATCGACCTCAACACGTGCACCGGCTGCAACGCCTGCGTGACCGCGTGCCAGTCCGAGAACAACATCCCCGTCGTCGGCCGCGAGCAGGTGCTCAAGGGACGCAACATGCACTGGATCCGCCTGGACCGCTACTTCTTCGACGGCCGCGCCGCCGCCGGCAACGCGATCCCCGAGGACCCGCAGGTCACCTTCATGGGCGTCGCCTGCCAGCATTGCGAGACCGCCCCGTGCGAGACCGTC
>SYID01000050.1 GCA_005798925.1 Verrucomicrobiota bacterium | reverse complement strand
GGCCGACCCCGCCGCGCGCGCCGCGGCAAGGGCGGCGGGGCCGCCATCGCGCCGGGCGCGGGGGCGGCGGCTTCGTTGACCTTGCGGTAAAGCCAGAGGAGGGCCCCCGCCACGGCGATCGCCACCTTGATGAACAGGGCCGAATCCATGGTCAGGCCTGGGCGCCGGGCGCCGGGCCGTCGCCGGCGATGCCTTTGCGCATCTCGGTGTCGGAGCGGAGATTCTCGAGGCGCTGGTAATCCATGTAGCCCATGCGGCCGGAGCGCAGCGCGTCGGCGAGGGCCTGCGGGATCTGGGCCTCGGCTTCGACGACGCGGGCGCGCATCTCCTCGACGCGGGCGCGCATCTCCTGTTCGAGGGCGACGGCGGCGGCCCGGCGGATCTCGGCCTGCGCCTGCGCCATGTTCTTGTTGGCGTTGGCCTGGGCCTCCTGGAGCGTCGCGCCGATGTTCTCCCCGACGTCCACGTCGGCGATGTCGATCGACATGATCTCATAGGCCGTATTGGCGTCGAGGCCGCGTTCGAGCACGGTCTTCGAGATGCGGTCCGGGTTCTCCAGCACGAACTTGTAGCTCTCGGAAGAACCGATGGTCGTGACGATGCCCTCGCCCACGCGCGCGATGATGGTCTCCTCCTGCGCGCCGCCGACGAAGCGGTCGAGGTTGGTGCGCACGGTCACGCGGGCCTTCACCTTGACCTGGATGCCGTCCTTGGCGACGGCGTCGATGGTGGTGCGGCCGCTGCTGGGATTGGGACAATCGATGACCTTGGGGCTCACGGAGGTGAGGACGGCCTCGAGGACGGACTTGTTCGTGCCGCGGGTGGCGATGTCGATCGCGCAGGCCCGGTTCCAATCGAGGTGCAGGCCGGCCTTCTGCGCGGCGATCAGCGCCTGGACGGTCTGCACGATGTTGCCGCCGGCGAGATAGTGCGCGTCGATCTTCTCGACCTCGACCGAGAGGCCGGCCTTGGTCGCGGCGATCTTGGCGTCGACGATCACGCCGTAAGGCACGCCGCGCAGGCGCATGCCCACGAGGTCGAAAAGCCCGACCTCCGCGCCGGCCAGGCGCGCGCGCACCCAGACGGTGAGGAACGACAGCAGGAAGAGGACGAGGAGCAGCAGGGCGCCCGAGGCGACCCAGATGACGAGGTTGGGGATATCCATGGTGGGAAGCGGAGGAGGTTCAGCGGACGCGGCGGACGGTCACCCGGCCGGAGACGGCTTCGGTGACGACGACGGGCGTGCCGCGCTCGACGAAGCCGTCGGGCGAGGAAGCCTCGAGCAGGGCGCCGTCGACCTCGACGGTGCCGGACGGGGCGAGCACGGTGACGGCCTTGCCGGTCTTGCCGACGAACAAGGCGTAACCCGCCGCCGCCGGCACGGCGACGCCGTCGTTGCTGGTGACGTTGATCATCGAGCGCCCGATCGCGGTCGCCGGCAGGAGGCGACGGAAGGCGAAGAACTCCGCCGTGAGGGCGACGACGAAGGCGACGCAGAAGACCGCGCAGGTCGCGGCCCCGGCCTCGGCGGAAAGGTAGATGCCGGCGAAAGAGGTCACGGCCCCGGCGAAGCCGAGGAAGACCGTGGGCAGGAAGAATTCCGCGCCGATGAGGATGAGTCCGGCGACCAGCAGGCCGGCGGGCAGGAGGAGCGAGACCTCGTTCATGGCCGGAAGGATGCGGACCGGCGGGCCGCTTTCCAATCTTTTCCCGCCCCCCGCGTTACAAAGAGCCGGGCATTTCGTAATCACGCCTCTCGCTTGCGGACCGCTCCCGGACGGCCTAGCCTGCGCGCATGAGCAAGAAACCGACCGCGCCCCGCCGCAGCGCCGTGAAAGAGGCGCACCATGTCCTGGAGGACGCCCTGCGCAAGGCGGGAGGGGGCCGCAAGGGTGACCAATCGCGCGTCCATGGCGAAGTCGCCAGGTCGCTGGGGGTTTCGCCTTCCATGTTGTACAAATGGCGCGAACCCGCCGAACGCGGCAGCGGTCAGCCCAACCCCCTGCACCGCGCGGCCCGCCTGATCGAAGTCACGGGCGACACGCGCATCGTCGACTGGCTCGCGGCCAAGGCGGGCGGACACTTCACCCCGAGCGAAGCGGAACCGGCGGGCGCGGCCCTCGACCAGGCGGCCAACGCCCTCGTGCGGGAATTCGGCCTGCTCATCGCCGGCGTCGCCGAGGCGAGCGCCGACCGACGGGTCACGCCCGAGGAGACCCAGGAACTCCGGGAACGCTGGAACTCCCTGCGCCGGCGCGCCGAGGCCTTCGTGCGCCACTGCGAAAAAGGCGGATACGGCGCCGAGGCCTGAGCGTTTTCGCTTCCCCCGCCCGCCTGATAAGCTAACCAGAAGCCATGGACGACCTCGCGATCCGCCGCTACGGCGACCCGGTGCTCCGGGCCGTCGGCGCGCCGGTGAAGGATTTCGGCCCGCCCTTGCGCGCGCTCGGCGCGGCGATGCTGGCGGCGATGAAGACGGCCAAGGGCATCGGCCTCGCCGCCCCGCAGGTCGGCCTCTCGTTGCAGCTCTTCGTGATGGACGTCCATGACGAGGAGCACCTCCCCGTGCTCGACGGCAAGCCCTGCGCGCCGGAGGATATCATGCCGTTGATCCTCGCCAACGCGACCGTGACCGTGCCGCCCGGCGAGCCGGAGACCTACACGGAAGGGTGTCTGTCCTTTCCGGGCGTCACCGGCGACGTCGGGCGGGTGGAGCGCGCGATCGTCCGCTATCGCGACGCCGACGGCGCCCCGCACGTCCTCGAATGCGCCGGCCTGCTCGCCCGCTGCGTCCAGCACGAACACGACCATTGCCAAGGCGTGCTCTTCATCGACCGCATGACGCGGCCTCACCAGCTGCTCGTCGCGGCCAAGGTGAAGAAGCTCAAGCGCGCGACGACCGCCGAGCTCAAGGCCGCGCGCAAGGCGGGCTGATCACTTCGCGGCGGGCAGGCCGACGCGCACGACAAGCCGACCGACTTCGGCCGGCTTGCCATTGGTCGGGATCGCCGCCACCTCGAAGGCGACCTCGCCCGGCTCGCCGGTCCGCGGGGTCGCGCGCCACTTCGCGCCGAAGCCCTCGGCGGAGGCGGGTCCGCCGCCGGCGACGATCTGCACGTAAGGGGCCGCGGCGACCGAGACACCGGTCTGCGTGACGCAGAGGTGCGCCAGCACGGCGGAGGCCAGCGGATGACTGCCGGCGGCGAAACCGAAGAGCCAGTCGCCGCTCTCCGTCAGCCGGGGGACGAAGCTGCGCTCGTCGCGGAACACGATCTCGCAGGCCGCCACGGGGGCGGCGCCGGCGCGGAGGTCGGTGAACGCCGCTTCGGAAGCGAGGATGCGGAAGCTGTGGGCGTCGGCGAGCCGCAGGAACAAAAGGCCTTGGGAGCCGTCGGCGGTGAGGCCGTAAAGTTCCGCCCAGACGACCGCGACCTGTCGCGGGGCCGAAGCCGCGGACAGACCCGGGGACAAGGCGGGCGCGGCGCCGGGCGCGGCCGCGGGCACCAAGGCATAGCCTTCGGGCGGCGGGGACGCCAGCGAGCGGTCGTCGGCCTTGGCCCAGACGGCGCGCACCTGCGCGCCCAAGGCGGCCTGCCGATCCAACGAACCGGCGGCGGAAAGGCTGATGGCGCCGATGATATGGACCTGGGCGAACCCGAGCTGGGCCGACTGATGCCGCAGGCGGGCCACGCATTGGACGACGCCGTCGGCCACGGAGACCGAGGGCGGTCGGAGGACGAGCTGCACGGGCTTGGTCTTCTCGGCGGCGCGGGCGGCCGCCACCGCACGGAGACGGGCGAGCGAAGGCGCGACCTGCCGGATCTGGAGATTCCCTTGGTCGATGATCTTCTGGGCGCGGGCCCTGATCTGCTCGGGCGTCTCGGCGAGCAGGCCGTTCTGCGCCACGCGGCTCGCGGCGGAGGCGGCGAGGCTGGTCTTCATGATGCTCTCGCCTTGCCCGCGGCGCTTCTCGCCCTCGGCGTTCAAGCGGACGGCGTTATGCCATTCGGCCGCTTCCACGGGCTTGAGATAACCGATGACTTCGGCGTCGGCGATGGGCGGAGGAGGGGCGGGCTCGCCGGCGGCCAGGATGAAAAGGGAGGCGAGGAGGAAGCTCATAGCCGGTCAGGATTCGTCGAACTTGCGCGCGAACAAGGCATCCATTTCGGCCAGAAGGGCGGCGGCGTCCTTGCCCCGGACGGAGAAACGCAGCTTCGACCCCTGGCCGGCCGCCAGCATCATGAGGCCCATGATGCTTTTCCCGTTCACCGACTCGTCATCCTTGGAGACCGTGATCTCGACGTCAGGATACCGGTTGGCGAGCCGGACGATCTGGGCGGCCGGACGGGTGTGGATGCCCATGCGGTTCTGGACGGTGAATTCGCGGGCCGAAGCCTCGGGGGTTTCTTCCATAGATAAGGGGTGGTCCTGGGACTGAACCACAGGATAGGGCAAAAGGGAGGGTCGCCGCAAGGCGGGTCAAGGCAAATTGACCCTAAGGGAGGGGACGCTTGACCTTCCCCGACAGTCCCCTCCAATCGTCCCAAACCAACCACCGTGGCCAAGCCCGCCGTCCTCACCCATCCGGAATCCCTGAAGCGCCCCGCCGGCCCTTCGGAATACGCCAAAGATCCGGTCAACGCCTCGTTGTCCAAGGCCGAGAAGATCGCCCTATACACCAAAATGGCCCGAATCCGCCATTTCGAGCAGCGTTGCATCCGCATCTATCAGCAGGGCAAAATCGGCGGCTTCCTCCATCTGTATGTGGGCCAGGAGGCCGTCGCCGCCGGCACCATCTCCCTGCTCGGCAAGCACGACCACATCATCACGGGCTACCGCGACCACGGCCACGGCCTGATGGTCGGCATGGGCATGAACGAATGCATGGCCGAACTGACCGGTCGTATCGGGGGCTGCTCGCAAGGCAAAGGGGGGTCCATGCACTATTTCGCCCCCGACAAGAACTACTGGGGCGGTCACGGCATCGTCGGCGGCCAGGCCCCCCTCGGCACGGGTCTCGCCTATGCGGTCAAGTATATGGGACTCAAGGGCAGCTGCCTCGCCTACATGGGCGACGGCGCGGTCAACCAAGGCGCGGTCCATGAGGCCTACAACTTGGCGGCCCTCTGGGACCTCCCGATCATCTTCGTCATCGAGAACAACGGGTACTCGATGGGCACCTCACAGGAGCGCTCCACCGCCCATCCGGGCTGCCTCGCCAAACGCGCCGAAGGCTACGGCATGGCCTGGGACGTCATCAACGGCCACGACGTCTATGAAGTCCGCGCCAAGACGGCCGTCGCCCTCCGGCGCGCCCACGAGGAATCCAAGCCCACCGTCCTCGAGATCTTCACCTACCGTTATTTCGGCCACTCCATGGCCGACCCGGACAAGACGTACCGCGACAAGGAGGAGATCAAGGAATACCGCGACAAGAAGGACCCGGTCCTGCTCTTCGAACAGGAGCTTCTCCGCGAGAAGGTCCTGACGCCCGAACTTTCCCAGAAGATCAACGACGCCGCGATGGCCGAAGCCGACAAGGCCGCCGTCTTCGCCGACGAGTCGCCGGACCCCACCGTCGCCGATATCACCAAGCACATCTACTGGGAAGAGGACAACCGCGGGCCGGACACCACCAGCCGCGGCACCATCATCTTCGAATAACCCTTCTTCGCACCCACCCTCATGGCCGTCATTTCCTACCGCGAAGCGCTCCGCGCCGCGATGCGCGAAGAGCTCAAGCGCGACGACAAGGTCGTCATCATGGGCGAAGAAGTCGCCCAGTTCAACGGCGCCTACAAGGTGACCGAGGGCCTCCTCAAGGAGTTCGGACCGAAGCGCGTCGTCGACACCCCGATCTCCGAAGCGGGCTTCATCGGCCTGGGCATCGGCGCCTCGATGCTCGGCATCCGCCCGGTGATGGAGCTGATGTTCTGGTCCTTCTCGTACGTCGCGTTCGACCAGATCGTGAACAACGCCGGCAACATCCGCTACATGTCCGGCGGCCTCATCAACTGCCCGATCGTCATCCGCGGTCCCGCCAACGGCGGCACCAACGTCGGCGCGACCCACTCTCACACGCCCGAGGCCATCCTCGCCTCGCACCCGGGCATCAAGGTCGTCTGCCCGGCCACCCCGTACGACGCCAAGGGCCTGATGAAGGCCGCCATCCGCGACAACGACCCGGTCTACGTGATGGAGAACACGATTCTTTATAACGACAAGGGCGAGGTCCCCGATGAAGACTACATCGTGCCCCTCGGCGTCGCCGACGTGAAGCGCGTGGGCACCGACCTTACCATCGTCGCCCACGGCCGCGCCGTGATCACGAGCCTCAAGGCCGCCGAGATCCTCGAGAAGGAACACGGCGTCAGCGTCGAGGTCGTCGACCTCCGTTCGATCCGCCCGCTCGACGAGGAGACCATCCTCGCCTCCGTCCGCAAGACGCACCGCGCCCTGCTGGTCGAAGAGAACAAGCCCTTCTGCGGCGTCGACGCCCAGGTCGCCTACCTCATCCAGTCGAAGGCGTTCGACGAACTCGACGCCCCGATCCATCGCGTTTCCTCGATCGACGCTCCGCAGATCTACTGCAAGCGCATGGAAGACCTGCAGATGCCTAACGTCGAACGCGTCGTCGCCGAAGCGCTCAAGGTGCTCGCCTAACCCCCTCCCCTCCTACTTTTCAAATCCGATGGCTGAAATTATCGATATGCCGAAGCTCTCCGACACGATGTCGGTGGGGACTTTGGTGAAATGGAACATCAAGGAAGGCCAAGTGGTAGCCTTCGGCGACATCCTCGCTGAAGTCGAAACCGACAAGGCGACGATGGAACTTTCCTGCACCGTGCCGGGCACGATCCTCAAGATCTACGCCCCCGCCGGCCAGCAGCTGCCCGTCGGCGCTCCGATTTGCGCCATCGGCAAGAAAGGTGAAGCCGCCCCTGAGCCCACCGCCGCTCCGGCGCCGAAGGCTCCCCAGACCGCCGTCCCAGCCATTCCCGAGAAGGCCGAAGTGAGCTGCGTCCCCGCGGCTCCCGCTTCCTCCGGCTCCGTGACTCCGCAGTCCGACGCTTCCCGCGCCAAGGCTTCCCCTTACGCCAAGCGCATGGCCGAAAAAGCCGCGCTCAATGTCGCGACTCTCGCCGGCTCCGGCCCTGGCGGCCGCGTCGTCGGTCGTGATGTCGCCGCCGCTGCTTCGGCTCCGGCCGCCGTCGCGCCTTCCGGCCCGCTCAACGTCGCGGTCGCTCCGCCCGCCGACGGCAAGGGCATCCAGCCTGACGCCGACGTCCCGGTGGGCGGCATGCGCCAGACGATCGCTCGCCGGCTCCTGGAGTCCAAGATCACCGTCCCCCACTTCTACCTCGAAGTCGAAGTCGACGCCGCCCCGCTCATGGCGATGCGCGAATCGCTGAACAAGCGCCTCGCCGAAACCGGCGCCGACGCGATCAAGCTTTCGGTCAACGACTTCATCCTGAAGGCCTCCGCCGAAGCCCTCCGCCGCGTCCCCGCGGTCAACGCTTCCTGGGCCGGCACGAGCATCCGCACCCACGGCGCGGTCCACCTCTCCTTCGGCGTCGCCCTCGAAGACGGCCTGGTCACCCCGGTCATCCGCGACGCGCATGCCAAGACGCTCAAGGACATCGCCGTCGAGGCGAAGGCGCTCATCGGCAAGGCTCGCTCGAAGAAGCTCACGCCGGGCGAGATGTCGGGCTCGACCTTCACGGTCACCAACCTCGGCATGTTCGGTGTCACCGGTTTCTACGGCATCATCAACGTACCCAACGCCGCGATTCTCTCCGTCGGCGCGACCATCAAGAAGCCTGTCGTCGACGCTCAGGACCGCATGGTCATCGGTCATCGCATGGTGATCGGCCTCTCAGGCGACCACCGCGTGGTCGACGGCGCCAACGCCGCCCAGTTCCTTCAGGCGCTCAAGCAGCTCCTCGAAGAACCGGCGCTGATGCTGATCTGAGCGGATCGAAAGCGCTTCCGAAACCCGGGCCCGCGAGGCGCCCGGGTTTTTTGTGCCTGCGTCAGAACGTACGCACCGACGACAGGCCACCGTCCACGTGGAGCACCTGGCCCGTCATGAAACGCGCATGCCCGGAGAGCAGATGCGCGACGAGCGCAGCCATGTCCTCGGACCGACCCACCTGCTGCAATGGGTGACGCTTCGCCGCGGCTTCTTTCTTCAGGTCCGAATTAAGCAAAGCGCCGGCGAGCGGGGTGTCCGTCAGCGACGGCGCGATCACGTTCACGCGGATGGCCGGCGCCCATTCGGCGGCGAGGCTCTTGGCGAGGCCTTCGACGGCGCCCTTCGCCGCCGAGATGCTGGCGTGCATGGGCATGCCCTGCGCCACGGCGACGGTGGAGAAGAGCACGACGGAAGAATTGCCCGAGGCCTTGAGCGCGGGCAGCGCGGACTGGAGCGCGGCGATGGCGCCGAAGAGGTTCACCTGGAGGTCACGCTGGAAATCTTCCGCGGTGAGCCGATGGAACGGCTTCAACGAGATCGAGCCCGGGAAATAGATGAAGCCGTCCAGGCGCTCGGGCCACGTGAGCGGACCAGGCGCGGCGGCGTCGAACGGTTGCGCGACGATGTCGAGGTCGGCCAGTTTCTCGGGCGAGCGGCACGCGGCGTACACCGTGTGTCCGTCGGCCTGGAGCTGCGCGACGGTCGCGCGGCCGATGCCGGAGGTGCCGCCGATGATCGCGATATGCTTGGACATCCCGGCAAGGTTGCGGAGCGGTCGCCGAGGTCAAACGGGACGCCTCTTTTCCGGGCACGAAAAAGGCCGGAGGCGAACCTCCGACCTGATCCGGGCGACCTGGCGGTCGCTTACTTCTTCTTGGGGGCCTTGCGCGGGGTCTTCTTGTCGAGGTTCGCCTTGAGCTCTTCTTCGGTGAACTTCGTGGCGACGCCGGCGGCAGGGACTTCAGCCTTCGCGGTCCAGACGATCGCGTTGAGGACGAGCGTGCGCTGGCTGTCGTTAGCCCAGCCGGCGTGATAATGGCCGCCGGTGAAACCGAAGCCACGACCGCCGTCCTTGCGCTCGACCGCCCAGGCGACGACCGCGGGCTTCTTCGCCTCGAGGACCATCTTCTTCACGTCGGGGTTGCCGGAGTGCGGGCCTTCGTTGCGGCTCATGGTCTCGGCGGGAGCGACCGCGGACAGGAGCGGCGTGACGCCTTCCATGCCGTCGCGGAAGCGCATGTTGAAATACCACTCGTCGTTGGAGCCGAAAGGCTTCACGCCGCGGCTGGCCGGGTGATCAGGGATGACCTTGAAGTCGGCGGTCCAGTGCGGGTTCACGGACCAGTGCTGCTCGAAGTAGCCGCCGAGCCACTCCTTGAACTCGAGGGCGCCCTTGCCCTTGGAGGATCGACCCTCCGGAGGCGGACTCACGGGCTTGCCGTCGACGCTCAGCCAGCCGGCGCGCTCGTAGGCGGGCTCGACGGCGTAGTGGAGGCAGACGAAGCCAGTGCCGGCGGCCATCTTCTTGGCGAGCTGGTCGAGGTGAGGGAGGGCCGGGTGGCCGCCGCCGCCGTCGGAGTAGATCACGATCGTATCAGCCTTGGCGACGCGCTCGTCAGAAGGCCATTCGCCGTTGAGGGAAACATCGACGTTGACCAAGTCGGCGGCGGACTGCTTGAGGCCGGACGCGAGGAGCTGGATGCCGGCGTTATGCTCGTGCTCGCCCGGGGCATGGCTCGGCTTGCCGGCGATGAGGAGGACATTCCTCTTGTCCGCGGCCGAGACGAAAGCGGCCGAGAGCAGGAGGAGGCTGAGGATGGATTTTTTCATGAGAGGTTATTTGATCTCCTTGAGGACGATGTCCTTGACCTGGACGACCATGGGCGGACCGGCGTGGAGCTGAAGGGCGAGGAGGCCCTTCTTGGCGCCAATGGCGGTCTCGTCGGTGACGTCGACGGTCTGGACGCCGTTGATGAAGTGCTGCAGGTGGCCGCCCTTGGCGACGACGCGGTATTCGTTCCACGCCTCAGCCTTGATCTTGGCCTGGATCTCCTCGGTCTTGCCGAGCGAGCCGGTGACCTCGATCTTCGGCTTCTTGGCGTCGGCGCCTTCCTTGACGACGACCTTCTCGCCGCGCTTGGCGAGGATGCCGCGGCCCTTCTCCTCATAGAGGATGCCGGAGTAGGTCTTGCCCGCTTCGAAGTCGCCCTGGTAGCCGGCGATCACGAAACCCTTTTCGTCGACGAGCTTGCTGCGGTACTGCACGCCGGAGTTGCCGCCGACGATCTTGTACTGGAACGTGAGCTCGAAGTCGGCGACTTCGCCTTCCCACACGAGGAAGGTGTTCCCCTTCGTGGGCTTCTCCTTGGTCGTGCGGCCGGTGATGGCACCGTCTTCGACGGACCAGAAATCAAGGCCCTTCCAGCCGGCGAGATCCTTGCCGTTGAAGAGGTTCTTGTCCTCGGCGGAAGCCGTCGCGCAAAGCGCGGCGAGGGCGAGGAGAGGGGTGAGCAGTTTCATGAGCGGGTCGGCGGAAGGGCTACTTCTGCTTGCCGAAGAAACGGTTCAGGTTCTTCAGGCCCTTGACGGCGATATCGTCACGGTGCGGCTCCATCGCGCGCCAGATGGCGGCGGCGCGGGCGATCACCTTGACGTCGGTGGTGAAGGACTCGATGACGACGTCCTGCTTGTAGCCGATCTTCTTGAGGGCGCCGACGATGGGCTTCCAGTCGAGGGAGTCGCCACCGGGGGTGCCGCGGTCCGTGCCGCAGGCATGGAAGTGTCCGAGGTGCTTGCCAGCCTTGAGGATGGCGGCGGCCTGGTTCTTCTCCTCGATGTTCATGTGGAACGTGTCGAGGTGGAGCTTCACGTTCGGGAGGTTGATCGCCTTGACGAGGCGGAGGCCTTGGTCGCAGGTGTTGAGGAAGTCGGTCTCGAAGCGGTTCAGCGGCTCGATGTCGAGCTCGATGCCCTTCTTCTGCGCGTACTTGCCGATGACCTTGAGATTCTTGACGACGAGCTTGAAGTGCTTGGCCTTGGTCTTGTCGTCATGGGCGCCGATGAGGCCGACGACGGAATAGAGCGGGCCGATGATGCGCGGGCAACCGGCGAGAGCCGCCTGGTCGATGAGCGCCATGATGTACTTACGGCCGGCGGCCTGATCCTTGGCGGAACCGCGCAGGTCGCGGCCGGGGCCCATGCAGGCGCAGATGGAACCGATGGCGATGCCGGCGCTGGCGGCGGCGGCCTTCAGGAACCTCGGGTCGGTATGCGACGGATCCTCGATCGGGATCTCGACGGTGTGGAAGCCCCAGTTCTTGAGCTTCTTGAAAAGGTGCACGCTCTCGTTGGTGAACGGAGAGGCATAGAGGAACGTATTGAGGCCGAAACGCATGGGTGTGTGGTGATGGGGGAGGAGCGGAGTTTTGGAGGGGGTCAGGGGGCGGTCAAGGCTGGGCGTCGTCCGAGGCCTATTAAGGGACGAGTTCGCCGAGAATCAGCAGCGCACCCGGGAAGAAATGGAGGGGGGCGAAGCGTTCGGGCTTATCGATCTGGTTCTTGTTCTTCGCGAGGACGGCCGCCTTGTCGATCGGGTCGGCCAAGAGCTCCAGTCGGACGGTGTGGACGCCTTCCGGCAGGCCAGCGCCGACGACGAAATTGCTCAGACGCGCGTAAGTGCAGTAAGCGTCGATGCGCTGGACGACGAAAGGCTTCCCGCCGTCGAGCGTGACGGCGACCTTCCCGCCAGCCGGG
>SYID01000049.1 GCA_005798925.1 Verrucomicrobiota bacterium | reverse complement strand
CCCATGCGCCTCTTCCTCGCCTTCGGGCTCCTGCTGCTCGCCCGCCCCGCCTTGGCCGCGGAGGCCGACGTCGTCGTCTACGGCGCCACCCCCGGAGGATTCTGCGCGGCGATCGCCGCCGCCCGCGAAGGCGCCAAGGTCGTGCTCCTCGAACCCACCGCCCATGTCGGCGGCGTCAACACCGGCGGCCTGAGCTTCAGCGACTCCAACCAGACGGTCCGCTCAACCCTGCTCGGACTTTTCGAGGAATGGCACCAGCGAGTGGCCGCCGATTATGCCGCCCGCGGAGTGAAGCTGCCTTATGACGTCGCGGTGAAAGACAACTCCGTCTGGACCTACGAACCGCACGTCGCCGCCCGCGTGACGGACGCGATGCTCAGGGAAGCCGGCGTGACGGTGCTCACGCGGGAAGTGCTGACGGCGGTCGACAAGGAGGGCGCCCGCATCGTCCGCCTCACGACCTCGGCCGGCTCGCACACGGCCAAGGTCTTTGTCGACGCGACTTACGAGGGCGACCTGCTGGCCAAGGCCGGGGTGTATTGGCGCATCGGCCGCGAAGGCCGCGAGGAATTCGACGAAACCCTCGCCGGCCGCCAATACCCCAAGCAGAAGCTCCTCATCGACGGCTTCGACGCGAACGGCCTGCCGCTGCCGCTCATCACCTCGATCAAGGCCGGCGAAGACCCGTCAGGCGAACAGAGCGTCATGGTCTACAGCTTCCGGCTATGCGTGACGAAAGACCCGGCGAACCGCGCGCCCTTCCCAGAGCCGAAGGCCTACGACCCGGCCCGCTTCGAACTCGTCCGCCGATATTTCCAGCGATACCCGAAAGCCCCGCCGCCCTGGGACCTCTATCCGCTGCCAGGCGGCAAGTTCGACGCCAACAACGGCATCGGGAAGATGTTCTCGATGGGCCTGGTGGGCGAATCGACGCCGTGGTGCGACGCCGACCCGGCCGGACGCGCACGGCTCTGGGACAAACACAAGGAGTACACCCTTGAGTTCTACAAATTCCTGACGACCGACGAGGCCGTGCCCCCGAAGATCCGCGCGGAGATGTCGGCCCTCGGGCTCTGTCGCGACGAATTTCCCGCGACCGGCCATTGGTCCCCCCAGCTCTACGTGCGGGAAGGCCGCCGCATGATGGGACGCTACATGCTCACGGAGAAAGACGTGCTGCTGGAGCCGGCCAAGGAAGACGCGGTCGCGGTGTCCTCTTTTCCCATCGACTCACATGACTGCCGGCGGCTGGCCCTGCCCGACGGGGTGATCAACGAGGGCACGATCTTCCCGGTACGCATGCCCGGACGACCGCATGGCTACGCCTATCATGTGCCCTATCGCGCCATCACGCCCTCGTCGAACGAATGCTCGAACCTGCTCGTCCCCGTCGCGCTCTCGGCCACGCACGTCGCCTACTCGTCCATCCGCGTCGAACCGACCTGGATGACCCTCGGCCAGAGCGCCGGCATCGCCGCCGCCCTCGCCGCCAAGGCAGGCCTAGCGGTGCAGGCCCTGCCTTACCCGGAACTACGCTCCCGACTCCTGTCTCAGAACGTCGTGCTGGAACTCCCGAAACTGCCGCCGGCCCCCAAGACCGCCCGCGCCGGCGGAACAGGTTCGACCGATCCGAAATCCCTGCCCGGTCTGATCCTCGACGACGCGCAGGCCGAGCTGACGGGCCCATGGGAACGCTCCACGAACTTCAAGCCGCACATCGGCCCAGGCTACCTGCATGACGAACAACGCTCCGACGGCAAGTCGCGCGCGGTGTTCCGCTTCCAGGGGACGGCCGACGGCGAGTTCGCGCTGCGCATGGCCTACTCCGCCCACGAGACGCGGACGACGCGACTGCCGGTGACGATCATCGGTGGCGGCGCGGAACATCGCTTCACCGTCGACCAGACCCAGCCCATGCCCACCGGCGAATCTTTCCGTGAGGTCGGTCGCGTCCGCCTGCGTCGTGGCGTCAAGTATACGCTCACCGTGACCAATCAGGACACCAAAGGCTTCGTGATCCTCGACGCCTTCCAGTTGCTCCCGGTCGCCGCTCAGGCAAAGTAAGCCCATGAACACCCGCCTGCTGCTCTGCCTGGCCGCCCTGCTCGCCGGATGCTCCACGCCTGAGGAGAAGAAACGTCCGGAACCGGACGCCCGCCGGCTCCTGCCCGAGGGCTGGGACGCCAAGGCGGCGGGCGACCAGGTCATGGCCGGCCTGTTCAAAGTCACCGGTTCCGAAGTCAAAGGAGCCCACGACGCGCACTTCGTCGTCCTCGGCGAACGCGCCTACGTCGTAGCCGAAGTCAACAACCGTCAGGCCGGCGAAGCCGCCGACTGGCCCTTCGTCTACGTCACGCTCTCCGTCGTGGACCTGCGCAACGACCGTCTGCTCGAGGTGTTGACGGTGGCGCGCTCCGAACAGGCCTTCGCCAACGAGACCCTCCCCGTGGGCGCCTGCTTCGTGCCGCGCATCCGTCAGATCGGACCGAAGACGCTGCGCTGCTGGTTCGCGAGCGAACAACCCGGCAAGCGCCAGTCGCAGACCTACTACCGTGATTTCGATCTCGGCACGCGGACCTTCGAACGCGAGGTCCACCGCATGAAGCTGCGGACGAGCGACGGCGTCTTCGACCTGCAGCCGCGGCACCTCTACGCCGACGCCGCCAAGCAAGGTTTCGCGCGCAAGCCTGCCGATGCCGGCCTGTACCTCTTTGACAACTTCAAGGAGTTCGACGGCCGGACCTACGTCGCCATCAACAACTATCTCGGCGCCCAGCAGGCGCTCTGCCTGCTCAACGCCGCGGCCGACACGCTGGAAGTCGTGGGCCACTTCAACGGCCCGGGACAGCACGCGCTGACGGAACCCGCGGTCAACCGCCTGCCCGACGGCACCTGGCTGGCCATCTGCCGCAAGGAAAACGGCGACCCTAACTATTGGTTCTGCGAAAGCCGGGACGGCCGGACCTGGACCCCGGGAGGTCACAGGCCGTTCGTGGTCGGAGGGGCGGCTTCGAAACCCACCTTCGACCGCTTCGACGACGTGTACTACCTGGGCTGGCAGGAGCGCACCCGGATCGAAGGCGTCAGCCGCAGCGTCTTCAACGTCGACGTGTCACGGGACGGCCGGACCTGGGAGCGCAAATACCGCTTCGAGACCGTCAAATCTTTCCAATACCCGACCTTCGTGGAAAGCGACGGGGCGATCTGGCTGGCCGTGACGCAGGGTGACGCCGACCCCAGCCGCAAAGAACGGATCATGTTCGGCCGGTTGGAATAGTCATAAGCTGTCGAATACGTCAGGGGCTAAAAACTCCTCGCAACCAAACACGGCGCGAGGTGTACTATTCCTACCCCTATGCGATTCCTCGCCCCCCTCCTCCTGGTCGCCGCCAGTAATGATTTTGCCTTCGCAGCGTCTTTCGACAAGCAGACGGTCACCAAAGATTTCGTCGCCGAAGGCTGCGCCGTCGCCGACTTCAACCACGACGGCACCCCCGACGTGGCGGCGGGCCGCTACCTCTGGCTCGGCCCTGACTTCAAGCAGAAGGTGGCTTACACGCCCGAACGCAATAATCCGACCGGCCCCAGCAAGACGCCCTACACCCCGGAGACCGGCTATTCCGACTACTTCGTCCAGTTCGCCTATGACTTCAACGCCGACGGCTGGCCGGACATCCTTGTCTACGGTCTGCCGGGCGACCCGGCTTACGTCTTCGAGAATCCGCAAGGCAAGGCCGGCGACTGGACCCGGCATAACATCTTCGACGTCGCCGACGGCGAGTCACCCGACCTCGTCGACATCAATGGCGACGGCAAGCCCGAGCTGCTCTGTCACTCCAGCGACCTAGTGAAGCCAGCCAAGGCCAAGGGAGGCAAGTCGGGCGGCCAATTCGGGTACGTCGAGATCGACTGGAAGAACCCCTTCGCGAAAGCCCGCTTCCGCCCCATCACCCCCAAGTCGCCGGCCAACGACCAGAAAATCTTCAAGTACACCCATGGTTATGGCGCCGGCGACGTCAACGGGGACGGTCGCGTCGACATCCTCGAGAAGGACGGATGGTATGAACAGCCGACCGACACCTCCAAGGATTCCGACTGGAAGTTCCACGCCGTGAACTTCGGCCTGGGCGGCGCACAGATGTACGTCTTTGACGTCGACGCCGACGGACGCAACGACGTGATCACGAGCATCAAGGCCCACGGCTACGGGCTTTCATGGTTCAAGCAGAACGCCGACGGCTCCTTCGCCGAACAGGTCATCCTCGGCAAGACGAAGGAAGAAAACGCCGCCGGCGCGGGCTTCAGCCAGATCCACGCCGTCCAGCTCGCCGACATCAACGGAGACGGCCTGCTCGATATCGTCACGGGGAAGCGTCGCTGGGCGCACGGACCGGCGAAGGATGACGAGCCGATGGCCGACCCCGTCCTCTGCTGGTTTGAACTCCAGCGCGACGGCAAAGGCGGCGCCCGCTACGTCAAGCACCTCATCGATGCCGACAGCGGCGTCGGTACGCAGTTCTTCACGGGCAAGGTGAACCAAGACGGCAAGCCCGACATCGTCATCGCCAACAAGCACGGAGTCTTCGTCTTCACCCAGAAGTAATCCTCCGCACTTTCCCCATAAAGGGGTCAGACCCTATTAATGGGGTCTGACCCCATTATCTTAGAACACCCATGCGCCTCCTCCTCGCCCTGCTCATCACGCTGACGGCCATCGCCGCCGACCGGCCCAACGTGCTCTGGTTCATCGTGGACGATATGTCCGCGAACTTCGGGAGCTACGGCGAGACGACGATCGCCACCCCGCACGTCGACCGCCTGGCGAAGGAAGGCACCCGGTTCAGTCGGGCCTACGTGACCGCGCCGGTCTGCTCGCCTTGCCGCTCCGCGCTGGTGACAGGGATGTACCAGACGACGATCGGAGCGCACCATCACCGCAGCGGGCGCGGCGAGCTGAAGATCAGCCTGCCCAAAGAGGTCACGCCCACGCCGAAGCTCTTCCAGCAAGGCGGCTATTACACCTGCATCGGCAGCGGTCTGCCCGACCTCGATTTTCGTGGCCTTCCCTTCGGTGCCGGCAAAGGCAAGAAGGCCAAGGCCGGCGCGGGCAACCGCCTCGGCAAGACCGACTACAATTTCGAGTGGGACCCGGCGATCTACGACTCGCATGACTGGGCCGGCCGCAAGCCCGGCCAGCCTTTCTTCATGCAAGTCCAGCTTCACGGCGGCAAACTGCGCGAAGGCGCCGAGACCGCCCGCGAACAGTTCCGCGCGCGCGTCGTCCGCGAACTCGGAGCCGGCACCGACCCGGCGAAGGTAACCCTGCCGCCGTATTACCCGCGCGACCCGGTCCTGCTGCAGGATTGGGCCGATTACCTGGACGCGGTCCGCCTGACCGACGCCCATGTCGGCCGCGTGCTCGCCCGCCTCGAGCAGGAAGGCCAGTTGGCGAACACGCTCATCGTCTTCATGACCGATCACGGCATCAGCCATGCCCGCGGCAAGCAGTTCCTCTACGAAGAAGGCGCGCACGTGCCCCTCGTCATCCGCGGTCCCGGCGTCCCCGCCGGCCTGGTCCGCCCGGACCTCGTCGAACACATCGACCTCGCCGCCCTCTCGCTCGCCGCCGCCGGCCTTGGCGTCCCGTCCTGGATGCAAGGCAAGGACATCCTCGCGCCGAATTACGTCCGGCGCGAGGAGGCCTTCTCCGCCCGCGACCGGTGCGACGAGACCACCGAGAAGATCCGCAGCCTGCGCACGGACAAGTTCATCTACATCCGCAACTATCACCCCGAGCGTCCGCACCTGCAGCCCTGCGCCTACAAGGACGGCAAGCAGATCGTCCAACAGCTCCGCGCCCTGCACGCCGCCGGCAAACTGCCGGAACCCAGCGAGAAACTGCTCTTCAGCCCCACACGTCCTCGCGAAGAACTCTACGAACTCGCGGCCGACCGCTGGCAGGTCCGTAACCTCGCGGAAGATCCGGCCTACGCGGCCGTGCTGGCCGAACATCGCCGCCGGCTCGACGCCAAGCTCGTCGCGACCAAGGACCCCGGCCCCGAATCCATGGCCATGTACGACAGCGACATGAAGCCCTACGTCGGCAAGGGCAACCCTGAGGTCGAACGCAACATCGCGCAGATGAAGAAGTGGGCCTCGGAAGGAAAATGATCATGCGTCTCCTCGCCGCGCTCCTGCTCGCCGTGGGCGCCTCCGCCGCGAGCCGTCCCAACATCGTGTTCATCCTCGCGGACGACCTCGGCTACGGTGACGTCGGCTGTTTCGGCGCGAAGGACATTCTCACGCCACACGTGGACGGGATGGCGGCCACAGGGCTCAAACTAACCTCCTTCTACGCCCAGCCGATCTGCGGGCCGAGCCGCGCGGCGCTGATGACCGGATGTTATCCGTTGCGCGTCGGGGAGGTGAATAACGCGAAAAACGGTCATACCCTTCCGCATCCTGAAGAGGTCACCCTCGCGGAGGTGCTAAGCAAGGCCGGCTACCGCACCGGCATCGTCGGCAAATGGCATCTGGGCATGGGGCCGGGATGCGCGCCCGCGGAGCAGGGATTCCAGTCCGGGTATTTCACGCCGGCGTTCAACGGCGCCACCCGCGACATCCGGCCTAAGGCCTCCTTCCCTTTCTTACGAGGCCGGGACGAGGTCGCGCGCGTCATCCGGACCCAGGCGGAGATGGACACGATCACCGGCGACTGCACGCGGGAGGCGCTCGCCTTCATCCGCGCGAGCCAGGAAAAACCTTTCTTCCTCTACCTAGCCTACCACATGCCGCACGTGCCGCTGGGCGCCTCGAGAGCGTTCCGCGGAAATTCCGCACGGGGATTATACGGCGACGCGGTGCAGGAACTCGACGCCTCCGTCGGCAAGGTGCTCGCCGAACTGAAGAGCCTCGGACTCGATGCGAACACGCTCGTCGTCTTCACCAGCGACAACGGACCGTGGACCGACCCCCAGATCGGCGATCATGGCGGGAGCCCCGGTCCCTTCCGCGGCGGAAAGATGACCACCTGGGAAGGCGGTTGGCGCGTCCCTTGCGTCGTAAGCTGGCCCGGTCGCGTTCGCGCCGGGGAGACCAGCGACGGCATCGTCAGCATGCTCGACTGGTTCCCCACTTTCGCTCGTCTGGCGGGGGTGAAGACGCCGTCTCCTGCCGGCCCCGGGATCACCGTGGACGGAATCGACCTCACCGAGCTGCTCACGACCTCCGGAGCGAGAAGCCCGCGCGAAACCCACCTCTACCATAACGGGGCTCGGCTCGCCGCCGTCCGTCACCAACGCTGGAAACTCGTGCTCTCCAGACCGGCGGGCGGACAGATGCCCTACATGCCTGGCTTCGTGACCAGCCACCTCGAGGCGCTGCCCGCCGACGGCCTCTACGACATCGTCGCCGATCCTACCGAATCCACGAACCTGGCCAGCGCGCACCCTGACGTGGTCAAGGATCTCCAAACAATCGCAGAGAAGTCGCGAACCGAACTGGGCGACTACACCGGCCCGGGCGGCGGCGCCCGCTTCCACGAGGCAGGCCCACGCTGGCCCTTGGCCGCCCAGCCGAAGGCGGCGAAATGAGACCTGAGCTTACGATCATGAAAATACCCCTTCTCGCCCTCCTCCTCGCGCTGACCGCCGTCGCCGCCGACAAACCCGCCCCGGTCGAGAACGACAAGCGCCTCCACTCCGACGGCAAAGGCTGGCGTGTCGAGAAAGCCGTCATCAAGGACGCCAAGCTCCCGCGCGTGCTGCTCATCGGGGACTCGATCCTCAACGGCTACCAAGGCCGGGCCACCCAGCTCCTCGCCGGCAAGGCCAACGTCGACCTGTGGGTCAACCCGTATAACCAGTCCGCGCACGTCAACAAGCTCCTCGCCGAAGTCTTGGCCAACGGCCCTTACGATGTCGTGGTCTTCAACATGGGACTCCACGGCTGGCAGGAAGGCCGGATCAAGCCGGGCACCTTCGAGCCGCTGATGAAAGGCTACGTCGAGGTGCTGAAGGCCAAGCTGCCCAAGGCGAAACTGCTCTGGGCCAGCAGCACGCCCGTGACCGTCAAAGGCAAGCCGACGGAAATCAACGCCGAGATCGACCCGATCATCGTCGAGCAGAACCGCCTGGCCGCGAAGGTCATGGCGGAGATGGGCGTGCCGGTCGTCGATTTCTACGGCATCCTGGTCGGCAGACGCGAACTCGCCCGCGGCGACATGTTCCACTGGAACAAGCCCGCCTACGACCTCATCGCTCAGGCCGCCGTCGACGCGATCCTTCGCGAACTTTCCGCCAAATAACCCCATGCGCCCCCTCCTCTGCGTGCTGCTCACGCTGACGGCTATCGCCGCCGAACGACCCAATATCGTCGTCATCCTCGCCGATGACTACGGCTACGGAAGCGCCGGCTGCTACGGCGCGGACCCGAAGCTGGTCCGCACGCCCGCGATCGACCGGCTCGCCGCCGAAGGTCGCCGTTTCACCGACGGCAATACGACGTCCTCCGTCTGCTCGCCCACCCGCTATTCGCTGCTCACCGGTCGCTACTGCTGGCGCACCTCGCTGACGCATGAAGTGCTCGGCACGTTCTCGCCCCTGCACATCGAGCCGACCCGCGTCAACCTGGCCTCCCTGCTCAAAGCCAAAGGCTACCGCACCGCCGCCGTCGGCAAATGGCATCTGGGTTACGGCCGGGAGAACGAAGACCCGAAGTGGCGCACGGATTATCAGGCCGAACTCTCCCCGGGGCCGCTGGACATCGGCTTCGACTATCACTTCGGCGTCCCGAGTAATCACGGCGACCTGACGGGCGTCTACGTCGAAGACCGCTTCGTGTACGGCCTGCGCTCCGGAAAGATTCCCGCGGGCATGAAGATCGCCGGACCCGCGGCTGACAGCGACGATTATCAGGCGAGCTACGGGCCTGAGGACACCGAAAACGGCAAGGCGAAGATTCTCGAATTGGACGCGCCTCGACGGAAGAACGAGCGCGTGATGAAGGTGCTCACCGACAAAGCCACCGCCTGGCTCGAGGCCCAACCCAAGGACCAGCCCTTCTTGCTCTATTTCACGCCGGTCGCGGTGCACAACCCCATCACGCCCGACAAGGACCTCGCCGGGAAAAGCGCGGCCGGCCCCTTCGGCGATTGGATCCACGAGCTTGACCAAAGCGTCGCCCGCCTCCTCGTCACCCTCGATAAGATCGGAGCGACGGAGAACACGCTCGTCATCTTCACCAGCGACAACGGGGGCGTGTGCAGGCCGGAGAACGAGCGTCTCCTGCAGACGACCGCGATCAAAGCCGGCCTGCGGGTCAACGGTGCGCTCCGCGGCAGCAAGCATGACGTCTGGGAAGGCGGCTTCAAGGTGCCCTTCATCGCCCGTTGGCCCGGCAAGGTGACCGCCGGCTCCACGGCCAAGCAGATGGTCAGCGTGGCCGACATCCTGGCGACGACCGCCGAGATCGTCGGCGCGCCCCTGCCGGCCAAAGAGACCGGCGCCGAGGACAGCCGGAGCTTCCTGCCCGTCCTGCTGGGCGCGCCCGATGCGCCGGGCCGCGAGGACATGATCGTCCACAGCGCCGACGGCGTCTTCGCCTTGCGGAAAGGCCGATGGAAGTGGATCGAAGGCGTGCCAGTCGATGATATCAAGGACGGCGTCCGCAAGTCGCGCAAAGAACAGTTCCGTTCCCAGCTCTACGACACCGTCGCCGACCCGGCCGAGACCAAGGATGTCTCGGCGGAGCATCCCGAGGTGGTCGCCGAACTGAAGGATCTCCTGCGTCGCTATCGCGACGGCGGCTACAGCCGCGAACTGCCCCCGGCGGACGTGAAGCCCACCCACGCGCGGATCGCCACCCTGCCTTCGCTGAAGGGTAAGTTCATGCTCGATGAGTCTCTGGCGAAGCTTCCGGGCAAGCCATGGATCGTCTCCTCCGGCGAATGGTCCGCCCGCGACGGCGGCGTATTCGCCCAGCCCAAGGGCGGCTCGGAGAAACCAGCGTCACTGCGCTCGCCGCTCGCGTTCGGCGACGGCGTGTTCGATTGCGCGTTGAATCTCCAAGGTACGAATCGCGTCTCGCTCCGCTTCGGCGCCGGTGACGCCGGTTTCCGCCTCGTGATCTCGCGTACGAGCGCGATCCTCACGAAGAATCCGTCGAAGGGCGAAGCCGCCACCGCCACCGAAGACATCGCGAAGAAGAACCTGAAGCTGGCCCCCGGTGAATGGTATCCCGTCCGGCTGACCTTCAAGGGCGACGAGGTGACCGTCCAGGTCAACGATCAGACCTTCCGGTGCAAGCACCCCAGCCTCGGCAAAGCCAAGACCTCCGTCGACTTCCTCGTCTTCGGTGCCACCGCCGGCTTCCGCCAGGTGCGCGTCGCCCAATAATCCCATGCGCCCCCTCGCTTGCCTCCTGCTCATCACGGCCACGCTCCGGGCCGACCCCGCCGCGGACCGACAGGTCGCCCTCGGCCTGGCCGCTACCTGCGCCCATGCGCCGAAGACCTATGAAGCCGAGGGCTTCAAGCCCGACGGACAGGTCCGCGCGATCTTCTACGACGCCCTGCCCTATCAAGGAAAACCCACCCGCGTCTTCGCCTGGATCGGCCTCCCCGCCAAGCGCGAGGGGAAGGTCCCCGGCATGGTCCTCGTCCACGGAGGCGGCGGCACAGCTTACAAGGAGTGGGTCCAGAAATGGAACGCCCAAGGCTTCGCGGCCATCAGCATCGCGGTCGAAGGCCAGACGGACGTCGACGAGAAGAAAACACCCAAAGGCCGGCCCGTCTGGGCCCGCCACGCCTTCGCCGGGCCAGCCCGCGACGGCACCTTCGCCGACACCAAGCTGCCGTTGAAGGAACAGTGGATGTATCACGCCCTTGCCGACACGATGCTGGCGAACTCGCTGCTCCGCTCCTTACCAGAAGTGGACGCCGCAAAGATCGGCGTGATGGGCGTCTCCTGGGGAGGCGTGATCACGAGCACCATCATCGGGCTCGACGACCGCTTCGCCTTCGGCATCCCGACCTACGGCTGCGGCCATCTCTTCGACGCCGAGAACCATTGGGGCCGGGCATTGCATGACAACGAAGGCTACCGGCAGATCTGGGACGGCATGAATTACGCCGACCGCGTGAAGATGCCCGTACTCTGGCTCTCCTGGCCGCAGGACGCCCACTTCCCGCTCGGCTGCCAGGCGGAGCACTACCGCAAGGCGCCAGGGCCCCGCATGGTCTCGCTCATCACGAAGATGGGCCACAGCCACCCCGCCGGCTGGAACCCGCCCGACAGCTACGCCTTCGCGAAGAGCGTCGTCGAGACCGGCAAGCCCTGGGGCGGCTCGCCTTCGTCCAGGACCCAGGACGGCACGGCCATCGCGGTGTTCCATTCCACGAAGCCGATCACGCGCGCCGTGCTCGTCTCGACGACCGACCGAGGCTTCACCGGGACTCGCAAGTGGGTCGAAACGCCAGCCATGGCCGCCAGCGGCGGCGGCGGGACGACCGCCTCCGCACCCCTGCCCCCCGGGACGACCGCCTGGTATGTCAACGCCTACGCTGACCAGCTGACACTCACCTCCGACTACCAAGAAATCCGATGATCCGCACCATCCTCGCACTCCTGCTGCTACCCCTGGCCCTCTGCGCGGCCGACGCGCGCAAACCCAACATCCTCGTCATCCTGGCCGACGACCTCGGCTACGGTGACGTCCATGCCAACAACCCGACCCGCGGCAAGATCCCGACGCCGCACCTGGACAAGCTCGCCGCGGAAGGGATGCGCTTCACCGACGGGCATTCCTCCTCCGGCGTCTGCTCGCCCTCACGCTACACCCTTCTGACGGGCCGCTACCATTGGCGCACCCGCCTACAGGCCGGCATCGTTCCCTTGTGGGGCGCTCCGCTCATCGCACCGGAGCGCATGACCATCGGCACGCTGGCGAAGCAACACGGCTACCGCACCGCCGCCATCGGCAAATGGCACCTCGGCTGGGATTGGCCCATCCCTGCGGACCGCGACGCCCTCTTCAAAGAAAAGCCCAAGGGTGCGACCTTGGCCACCGAGGCCCGGCGCGCGGTCTGGCGCGAGGTCTTCGCCCAACCGATCGGCGGAGGACCCATAACGCGGGGCTTTGACCTCTACTTCGGCACCGACGTGCCCAATCACCCGCCGTTTTGTTTCATTGAGAACGACCGCACCGTCGGCATCCCCACGGAGTTCCTGACCGCCCGCCTCATCGGGGACAATCAGGCGAGCATCCAAGGCCCCGCGCTGGCGGGTTGGACCCTTGAGCCGATCCTGCCCGCGCTCGGCGACCGGGCCGCCGCATTCATCACCGAATCCGCGAAGAAGCCGGAGCCCTTCCTGCTCTACCTGCCGCTGACCTCGCCGCACACGCCGCTCTCGGTGAATGAGGCGTGGAAAGGCAAAAGCGGCCTCAATCTCTTCGCCGACTTCGTCATGGAGACGGATGCCCTCGTGGGCCGCGTCCTCGAGGCGCTGGAAAAAAGCGGCGCGGCAGACCATACGCTCGTCCTCTTCACCGCCGACAACGGCTGCGCACCCTACATCGGCATTTCGGACCTGGAGAAGATGGGTCATTACCCGAGCGGCCCCCTGCGCGGCGCCAAGGCCGATGCGTGGGAAGGTGGGCATCGGGTGCCGTTCATCGTGCGCTGGCCCGGCAAGGTGAAAGCCGGCAGCGTCTGCGACCAGCTGGTGCAGCAGTCCGACTTCATCGCCACCTTCGCCGAGGTACTCGGAATCAAACTACCCGATAACGCCGGCGAGGACAGCGTGAGCCTCATGCCCCTGCTCAAGGGCGGCGACCAACCCGTGCGCGGCAATGCCGTAAGCGCCTCCATCGGGGGCGTCCCTGCGCTGCGCAGCGGCAGCTGGAAATACATCCCCGCACCTGGCTCCGGCGGCTGGGGCAAAGGCGGCGACCAATCGCAGCCCGTGCAGCTCTACGACCTCGCGAACGACCTCGGTGAGACCAAGAACCTCGCCGCCGCGATGCCGGAGAAAGTCGCCGAGATGAAAGCCCTGCTCGAGAAACTCATCGCCGACGGACGCTCCACCCCCGGCGAAAAGCAGAAGAACGACGTCGAGGTCGTCCGTTTCCCCAAGGCCGGCGCCCCGAAGGCCAAAGCCGCCAAGAAGGCCAAGTAAGGCCGACCCCTCACCATGCGCCCCCTGCTCGCCCTGCTCCTCTCGGCCCTCTCCCTGTCCGCCGCCGATCCCGCGTCGTTCGCCCTGCCCGCCCCCTCGGCCGAGGCCGCGTTGCCCGGCGAAGGCGCCTTGCGTCGCTATGACGGCTACGTGAAGCGATGGAACACGATCCGCCCGCAGTGGGCGACGGAGGTCGCCAAGGACCAAGGCGCGGTGGTCTTCTTCGGCGATTCGATCACCCAAGGCTGGGGCACGGATTTCAAGAAGGCTTTCGAAGGCATGAAACTGGCCAACCGCGGCATCGGCGGCGACACGACGCGCGGGATGCTGCTCCGGCTCAAGGAGGACGTGCTCGCGCTCAACCCGAAAGCCGTCGTGGTCCTGATGGGCACGAACGACATCGAGGTCGAGGTGCCGGTCGACGCCATCGGCCGCAATTTCCAGAAAATCGTCGCCGCACTCAAGGCCCACGATCCGAAGATGCCCGTCATCGTCTGCCGCATCTTCCCGAGCTCGGCCACGAAGAAGCGCCCGAAGGAGACCATCGTCGCCGTCAACGAGCTCTTCGCCGATGCGGTGAAAGGCGACCCGCAGTTCACGGTCCTCGATACCTACGCCCTCTTCGCGGATGCCACAGGCGACGCCCTGCCCTCCCTCTTCCCCGACCTGCTTCACCTCAACCCCGCCGGCTATGCGAAGTGGGCCTCGGCGCTGCGTCCGGTGTTCGCCACGCTCGGTCATCTCGACACCGCAGCCGACGACTTCAAGCCGGAGGAAGGCTTCGTGAGCCTGTTCAACGGCAAGGACCTGACCGGCTGGGGCTACCGGGCCACGCCTCCCCGTAAGGGTGCGCCCAAGCCCGGCGCCCCGCTGTTCGTGGAAGTAAAGGCGGATG
>SYID01000048.1 GCA_005798925.1 Verrucomicrobiota bacterium | reverse complement strand
GCCGCCGCTCCTGATCTGCGACGAGCCGACCTCGGCCCTCGACAAGGATACCGGCGCCCAGATCATGCAGATGGTCCGCGACCTCTCCCGCTCCCCCGAACGCTGCGTCGTCGTGGTGACGCACGACCACCGCATCTTCCGTTTCGCCGACCGCATCGCGGAGATGGAAGACGGCCGCATCAGCCGCGTGGTCGACGACCCGAAGCTCCTCGACACGACCCATCTCTGATCCCCCTTATGTTCAAGAAACGCATCCTGCTCTTCGCCCTCGCCCTCGCCGGCGCTGGCGCCGCCTGGCAGCTCACCCGCGGCACGGCCACCGAAGCGCCCATCAAGCCGCCGCCCTACGAGCCCGCCACCCGCGACAAGGACGGCCTCATCGCCGCCGCCGGACTCATCGAGGCCGTCGCCGAGAACACGCTCCTCGGTTCGCCGACTTCGGGCACGGTCGCCAAGGTCCACGTCAAGGTCTGGGACCAGGTGAAGGCCGGCGACCCGATCCTTACCCTCGACGACCGCGACCTCCGCGCCCAGCACGCCGTGCAGAAGGCCGCCGTCGACGCCGCGGCCGCCACCGCCGAACGAGCCGCCGACGTCGCCCGCCGCTGGACCGGCATCAAGGACAGCGGCGCGGTCTCCGCCGCCGACCTGCTTTCCTACCAGATGGCCGCCAAGGAAGCCCAGGCGAAGCTCGCGCTCGCCCGCGCCCAGCTCGACCAGACCGCCGTCCTCCTCGACCGCCTCGTCCTCCGCTCGCCCATCGCCGCCACGGTGCTGCAGGTCGGCGTCCGCGCCGGCGAGTTCGTCGCCGCCGGGGCCAAGGCCCCCGTCGTCCTCGGCGACATCACCCGCCTGCAGATCCGCTGCGACGTCGACGAGCAGCTCGCCACGCGCATGCGCGAAGGCCTCCCGGCCAAGGGCTACCTGAAAGGCGAGAGCTCCCTCGCCGGCGGCAAGGACCGCTCCATCCCGCTGAAGTTCGTCCGCATCGAACCCTTCGTCATCCCCAAGACCTCGCTCACGGGCGCGAGCGTCGAGCGCGTCGACACGCGCGTGCTCCAGGTGATCTACCAGTTCGACCGCCCGACGGGCCGAGCGCTCTTCGTCGGCCAGCAGATGGACGTCTACATCGACGCCTCCCAAGATGCGCCGGGCAAGTAAGTCGTTCCTGCTGGCGGCCCTCGCCCTCGCGGGCTGCGCGCACGATCCGGCGGTCAAGCCGTCTGCGCCGACCGCGCCGGCCGCCTTTTCGCAGGCCGGCGTCGCCGCCGACGCGAAGTGGGCCGAAGCGTTCGGCGATCCCACGCTGATCGATCTCCTCGCCCGCGCCCGCAAGGGCAGCCCCGACCTCGCGCTCGCCCGCGCGCGTCAGCGCGAAGCGGTCGCCCTGCTCCGGGCCGCGGACGCCGGCGACCAGCCCGCGCTCTCCCTCGCCGCCGGCCAGGAGGCCTCGCGCATCTCCGTCGCCAACGGACGCTTCCCGCCGGGCATCCCGCGTCGGACCGATGTCACCGGCGTCGCCGCGAAGGCTTCGTGGGAACTCGACGTCTGGGGCCGTGAGGCCGCGAAGTCGCAGGCCGCCGAGGCCGACGTCCGCGCCGCGAAGTTCACCGCCGCGCAGGCCGACCTCGCCTTGTCCGCCGAAGTCGCCCGCCTCTGGTTCGCCGTCCGCGGCGCCCGCGAGCAGCTCGCTTTCCTCGAGACCGAATTCGCCACGCGCTTCCGCGAGATGGAACTCGTCGAGCAGACCGTCGCCGCGGGCCTGACCGACTCCGATCCGCTCTCCTCCGCGCGCCTCGCCGCCGCGCAGGCCAAGGTCGACGAAGGCCTCGGCCGTCGTCGCGTCGCCGCCGCGGAGAACGCGCTGCGCGCGCTCATCGGCGCCGCCCCGGGCGAAAGCCTCCCGGTCGCCCAAGGCGTCGCCGCGATGCCCGGCTTCGGCGCCGGCGTGCCGTCCGAACTCCTGCTGCGTCGGCCTGACCTCGCCGCCGCCGCCGCGCGTCTCGACGCCGCGGTCTCCCGCGAGGGCGCGGCCCGCGCCGATTTCTATCCTTCCGTCACGCTCACCGGGCAGGCCGGCTGGCAGGCCGATCCGGCTTCGCGCATCGGTCAGGGCTCCGCCGGCTTCTGGAGCCTCGCGCCGGCGGTCGATCTCCCGATCTTCGACGCGGGCCGCCGCGAAGCGAACCTCGAGGCCGCGCGGGCGCGGATCGACGGCTCCGCGGCCGAATGGACGAAGGCCGTGCTCGGCGCTTTCCGCGAAGTCGAGGACGCCCTCGCCGATCTCCGCGAGCTCGCGCAGCAGGAAGAGCTCACCGCGCGCGTGCTCGTCGCCGTCCGCTCCCGCCTCGCCAACGCCGAAGCGCGCCAGAAGGCCGGCCTCGCCGACGAGAACGAACTCACGCTCGCCCGCCGCGACGAAGCCTTGGCCGCGCGCACGCTCTCGATGGTCGTGTGGGAACGCCGGCAGGTCGCCGTGCGCCTCGCCGCGGCCACTGGCGGCGGTTGGTCCGCGCGCTGACCCGTCAAAGAAGAAGGGCGTCCTTGGGGACGCCCTTCCTGTTTCCGACCGAGGCGCTCAGGCCTTGATCTGCGGGCGCTTGGGATCCGGCCAATCGATGTGGAAGAACTCGCCGCGGGGCTTGTCCTTGCGTTCGTAGGTGTGGGCGCCGAAGAAGTCGCGCTGACCCTGGAGCAGGTTCTGCGGGAGGTCTTCGGTGCGGTACGAGTCGAAGTACGAGAGCGCCGAACCGAGGGTCGGCACAGGGATGCCGTGCTTCACCGCGAGGGCGATGACCTTGCGCCAGTTCTTCTGCGCCTTCTTGACCGTCTTCTTGAAGTACGGGTCGAGGAGCAGGTTGTCCAACGAGCGCTTCTTGGCGAAGGCTTCGGTGATCTTCTGCAGGAAGCGCGCGCGGATGATGCAGCCGCCGCGCCAGATCTGGGCGATCTCGCCGAAGTTGAGCTTCCACTTGTATTCGTTCTGCGCCTCGCGCATGAGCTGGAAGCCCTGGGCGTACGAGCAGATCTTCGAGCAGTAGAGGGCGTCGTGTATCGCGGCGATCAACGCCTTCTTCGAGCCGCGGTATTTCTTCTTCGGGCCCTTCAGGATCTTGGACGCCGCGACACGCTC
>SYID01000047.1 GCA_005798925.1 Verrucomicrobiota bacterium | reverse complement strand
GGCCGACGTCAGGCCGACCTGAGGGGTCAGCTGGTCGACAAAGCAAGGGACGAAGAGGGCGACGCCACAGGCTTAGCGGAGGAAGGCTTCGTGAAGGCCGCCGTCGACGGTGATGACCTGTCCGGTCGTCTTGCTGAGGCGGTTGGTCACGAGGAGGAAGTAGGCTTCGGCCTGGTCGGCGGGGGTGATGGGGTTCTTGGTCAGGGTGCGATCGGCGTAGAAGCGGGAGAGCTTCGTGGTCAGCGAATCGGTCGCCTCGTCATCGGTGTAGGGAATGTTGTACTTCGCAAGCGACGCGATCACTCGGTCGCGCGGGAACATCGCCGAACCCTGCACGACGGTGGCCGGGGCCACGCCGTTGACGCGGATGAGGGGTGAGAGCTCCATGGCCATCTCGCGGACGAGATGGTTGGCGGCGGCCTTGGAGGTGTCGTAGGCGACGGAACCCTTCTTGGCCACGGCGGCGTTGGCGCTGGTGGTCAGGACGAGGTTCCCGCGCAGACCCTGTTCCTTCCAGGTCTTGAAGGCTTCGTCGGCGACGAGGTAACTGCCCGTGACGTTGAGGGCGAAGGTGAGGGCCCACTTGTCGTCGGGGATGTGGCCGGTGGTGTCCGGGGAGACGAAGATGCCCGCCGTGACGCAGATGGAGTCGAAACCGCCGTAGGCGAGCGCGACCTGGTCGAGCATCTTGCGGATGGAGGAACGGTCCATGATGTCGCCGGCGAGGCCGATGGCCGGTCCGCAGTTGGAGAGGCCGGTGCCGGCGACGCCGATGCCCGTGCCGAGCTTGTCGGTGATCTCCTTGGCGGTGGCCTGGGCGGCCTCGACGTTCTTGTCGACGCAGACGATGTGGGCGCCTTCCTTGACGAGGCGATGGGCGGTCTCCTTGCCGATGCCGGAGCCGGCGCCGACGACGATGATCACCTGGCGGGCGAGTTCCTTCTCGGCCGGCATGCGCTTCAGCTTCGCTTCTTCGAGCAGCCAGTACTCGATGTCGAAGGCTTCCTGCTGGGGCAGGGCGATGTACTGGTCGATGGCTTCGGCGCCGCGCATGACTTCGACGGCGCAGTTGTAGAACTCGGCCGTGACGCGGGATTCGGACTTATCCTTGCCCCAGGCGATCATGCCGAGGCCCGGGATGAGGACGACGGTCGGGTTCGGATCGCGCATCGCCGGGGAGTTCGGGCGCTTGCAGGCGTCGTAATAGGCGGCGTAGTCCTTGCGGTACTGCTCGAGGGCGGCGGCGAGCTTGGTCTTCAGCGCGGCGGCGTCTTCGGCCTGCGGGTTCCAGTTCACGTAGAGCGGCTTGATCTTGGTGCGGAGGAAGTGGTCCGGGCAGGAGGTGCCCAGCTCGGCGAGGCGTGGGGCGTCCTTGGAGTTCACGAAGCGGAGGATCTTCTCGTCGTCCTGGATCGTGCCGATGAAGCGCTTCTCCTTGGAGACCTGGCCGCGGAGCCAAGGCAGGATGGCCGCGAAGGTCGCGTGACGCTTGTCGGCGTCGAGCGTCTGGTAGAGGGCGCCGCCGAAGGCCTTGGCGTCGCCGCCCTTGGACTGGTACTTGTCTTCGATGTAGGCGCCGGCCTGCTCGATCATCGAGAGGGTCAGCTCGTAGCAGGCCTTGTCGTCGTCGGCCCACGAGATGAAGCCGTGCTGGCCCATCATGATGGCCTTGATGGCGGGCTGCAGGCGGGAGATGTCCTGCATGGCGAGGCCGAGCTCGAAGCCCGGGCGCATCCATTTCACGTAGGCCATCTTGCCGGCGAAGATCTCCTTGGTCAGGGCTTCGCAGTGCTTGGAAGCGGCGATCGAGATGATCGCGTTGGGGTGCATGTGGTCGACATGCTTGCCCGGCAGGAAACTGTGCAGCGGGGTGTCGATCGACGAGGCGCGCGGGTTGAGGTTGAAGGTGGCGTGGTTGTACATCGCGACCATGTCGTCCTCGGCCTGGGACTTCAGGCCTTTGTCCGTCCGGGCGGCGTAGGACTTCTGGAGGCCGATGAGCTTGTCCTGATAGAGGGACGAGAAGTTGTCGCGGTTGCTGGTGCGGAGGTCGCCGCCGGAACCCTTGACCCAGAGGACCTGGGTGTCGGCGCCGGTCAGGGGATCCTTCTCGACGATCTTGGACGAAGTGTTGCCGCCGCCGGTGTTCGTGATGCGCTGGTCGGCGCCGAGCTTGTTCGAGCGGTAGACCAGACGGCCGACCGGATCGAGCTTCGCGGCTTCGGCATCATTCCAGAGGTGGGAGACGTACTTGTAGTTGGACATGTGATTACGTGGAAAAGGTGTGAGGTGAGTAAGGGGTTTTATGATTTCTTTAAACCATTAAACTTGGCTTGGGCGACGGCCCAGGCGGAGGTGGGATTAGGTGCGTAAGTCACTACCTCAAAGGAGTTTCGGACGACCTTGCGGAGTTCGTCGAGGTTCTTGAGTTCCTTCATGGCGATGGCTTGGACCAAGATGTTGCCGGCGGCGGTGGCTTCGACGGGTCCGGCGATGACGGTCCGGCCGGTGGCGTCGGCCGTGGCCTGGTTGAGCAGGGCGTTGCGGCAGCCGCCGCCGACGATGTGCAGGCGCTTCAGTTTGCGACCGGTGAGTTTCTCCATGCCGTCCATCTCGACGCGATAAAGGAGGGCCAAGGATTCGAGCACGCACCGCGCGATCTCGCCGTGCGTCTTCGGGATCGGCTGCTTGGTCTCGCGACAGAAGGCCTGGACCTTGGCGACCATGTCGCCGCGCTTGGCGAAACGTACGTCGTCGGGGCGGATGAACGAACGCAGCGAAGGCGCCTTGAGCGCGAGCTTCACGATCTCGCCGTAATCGGACACCTCGCCTTTCTCCATCCACTCGCGCCGGCATTCCTGAAGCACCCAGAGACCGACGAGATTCTTCAGGAAGCGGGACGTCCCGCCGAAGCCGACCTCGTTCGTATACTTGGCCTTGCGGACGGTCTCGTTGACGAGCGGACGGGGCAGTTCGACGCCGAGGAGCGACCAGGTGCCGGAGGAAAGGTAAGCCCAATCGTCGCCTTTGGTGGCAGGAACGGCGGCGACCGCCGCGGCGGTGTCATGGGCGCAGGTCGTGACGACCTCCGCCTTGCCGAGGCCGGTCTCCTTGACGAGATACGGCAGCATCTTGCCGAGCTTCACGCCGGGAGCCACCGGCTTCGGGAAGATGTGCTTCGGGATGCCGAGCTTCTTCAGCACCGGCCAGGCCCAGTCACGCTTGCGGGTGTCCCAGCATTGGCTGCCGGAGATCAGCGTTTCTTCGGCGCGGGCCTTGCCGGTCAGCAACCACGTGACGTAGTCGCCGATGAGCAGGAACTTGTCGGCGAACTGCAGCATCTCCGGACGGTTCTCGGCGTCGTCGAACAGCTGGTAGAGCGTGTTGATCGAAATCGAGGCGATGCCGGTCCCTTCGAAGATCTCCTTCTGGGAGAAACGACGCATGGCCAGTTCGTAGGACTTGAAGCTACGTTCGTCGCGATAGGTGAAAGGCAGCGAGAGCAGCGGACCGTCGCCCTTGAGCAGGACATAGTCGACGCCCCAGGAGTCGCAGGCGACCGACTTGATGGGTCCGAGCTTGGCGCCTTTGGCGAGACCGACGCGGATCTCACGGAAGATGCGGATGATGTCCCAGCGGAGGGTGCCGTTGGCGGTGATGGCGCCGTTGGAGAAACGGTGCACCTCCTTCATCTTGAATTTGCCGGCCTTGAGCTGGCCGAGGATGACGCGGCCGGATTCGGCTCCGAGGTCGATGGCGAGGTAATTGGACATGGTCGAGAGGGGCAGGGGAGGGGCGGTGTTCACATGCCCAGCATTTTCTGCCGGTAATGTTCGTCGGGCCGGCCGGCGATGCGTTCGCATTGGTCCGCCGTCAGGAACACCGGTCCGCCGAGGGCGGCGGCGCCGACGAAGATCTCGGCCGCTTTCTCGGCCATGAGCAGGGAGCCGAGGACGGCCTTGGGCGAGGGGCCGACTGCGATGATGCCGTGATTCTGCAGCAGGATGACCTTCGGGTCGCGACCGGTGCGTTTGACGAAGGCGACGACTTCGCGCCGGATGGCCTGGGAGAGACCGAGACCGGGTTCGGCATAGGGCACGAAGACGGACTCGACGCCGCACATCACGATCTCATCGGGACATGCGCGCTTCTCGGCGAACTCCCGGGCGCGCGGCGAGCACAGGATCTGATTCACCGCGATGGCATGCGCATGACCGACGCAGCGGACACCGGGCAGGGTGAGCAGGTACGCGTGGAACAGGGCTTCGATGGAGGGCTTCTTGGCCGAAGCATCCAGGCGCGCGGCCAGCAGGGCCTGGTCGACTTCGGCGTCCGTCGCGGACGTCTTGTCCAGCAGCGGCAGCAGTCGCTCGAAGGCGCAGGAAGTGACATCCGCGGCCGTGAGGGTGGCGAGGTTCGAACCGGAGGCCTTCACCGCGAAGGTGTCATCATCGAGACGTACCGAAGTGTTGCCTTCGCCCAGGATCGCCATGCGCAGGCGGTCGCTTCCGAGCTGATGAGACAGCTCCAGGAGGGGCTGGATCGCTTCGGCGGACATGCCTCGGGGGGGGGGACGGCGCGGTTTCAGACGACGGCGGTCAGGACGCGGTCCGGCGACAGCTTGACCTTGGCTTTCTGCACCGCGGCGGCATCCGCGTCGGTGACCAGGAAGAGGGCGCTCACGTCGCGGGTGACCGCGCAAGGTCCGCCGCGGCCGAGCTTCACCTTGTTCATGCAGATGAGGACTTCATCGCTGCGACGGATGACCTCGCGCTGCTGGTGGGAGATGTCGCGCTGAGAATTCCACAGGCCGTGCTCGTCGATGCCTTCGGCGCCGAGGAGGGCCACGTCGAAGTTCCAGCGGGCGACTTCCTCGAGCGTGCGGTCGCCGGCGACCATCGCGTGTCGTGTCAGGAAGAGTCCCCCTGGAATGTAGACTTCGACGCCGGGCAGGCATGAGATGAGCTGGGCGGTCGGCAGGCAGGTCGTGACGATCTGGAGGTCCGGCACCCCGGCGGAGGCGATGGCTTCGGCGGCGAAGAAGATGGTCGAACCCGAATCGAGGTAGACGGTCATGCCGGCCTTGACGCGGGAAGCGGCGAGGTTGCCGATCCGGCGCTTGGCTTCGGCGTCCTCGATCTTACGGTCGTCGAGCGGCGGGAAGTTACGATTGAAGTCGGACAGCGCGCCACCATGGGTGCGCGTGATGCGCCGTTGGTTCTCC
>SYID01000046.1 GCA_005798925.1 Verrucomicrobiota bacterium | reverse complement strand
TCGGCGGCTTCCTGCGCCAGCGCGGCGTAGGCCGCGTCCGCCTGCCGGGCCGCGGCGTCCTCGCCGTCGTCGCCGGGCGCCTTGGCCGCGGAGGTTTCGAGGCGACCGAGCGTGAGCTCGGCGGGGCCGCGATAGGCCTGCGCGGCCGAGAAGAAGTCACTGGGGATCAGCAAGGGCGTCGGCCGACGGTCCGTGACGAACGCGGCGTCGGCGATCGGGGCGGACAACGCCAGCGCGCGGAAGTCGCAACGGATCTCCGGCGGCGCCTTGGTTTGTCCGAGGGCCAGGGCGCCGGCGAGCATGAGCAGGCCGCCGAGTCTCATAGCTGATCGGCGCGGAGGCCGCGGAAGTCCGTCAGATGGAAGCGGCGGCCGAGCATGCGGTTCACCGGCCGGAGCGCCGGGTTCTTCAGCCGGGAATCCGTCGGATGCGTCACGGGCGTCTCGGCGGCCTGACGCGCGTCCATGAACTCGGGGCGGCGTTGCGCGACGGCTTCGAACCACGCGCCGGCGACGCCGTCGGCCGTGGCGGCCTCGGCGTAGACGCGGATGACGAACGTATCGGAGCGCGCCGTGAGCGCCGGTCCGATCGCCTCCAGCAAGTCGGACTGCAGGAGCGCGCCCGGCGCCCCTTCCGCCATCGTGGCGGTCCCGATGGCCGGGCCGGAGGCCTCGCCGCCGCGCAGGTTCACGCGGCAGGTGGGGTCGGTCCAGGGCGTCTGGCCCGGGCCTTGGTTCGGCGCCTGCGCGCCTTCCGCCGACAGCGGCGTGCCCGGCCCGGCGGCCGGCGCGAGCGTGGCGCCGGCCGCGTGGGCGCGATGGATGCCGTTCTGCAGGCAACCGCCGTGGCCGATGAAGGCGAAGGTGTTGCAGAGGTACCGGTTCACGAACTGCGCGAGCCCTTGGAACGGGGCGGGCACGTTCACGCGGGTCGTCGCCGTCGCCCCCCGGTACGAGCGCGGTTGGTCGTGGTTCGGCGACACGTAGTTCTCGTTGCGGTGCGGGTAGATCGTCCGCCAACGGATCTCGTCCACTATGCCCTGCGCGAGGAGCCGCAGCTGCCGGTCGTCGAGCGAGCGCAGGCCGTTCCAGGCCGCCTCTCCCGACGGCGCGGCCCGGACCGCGGCGGGCACGGCGTCGAGCCGGTTGGCCCGCGGGTAGCGCGCGTCGCGGTCCCCGGTCGCCTGCCCCGAGGGCAGTCCCTTGGTCGCGCCGAGCAGCGCCGCCCAGGCGTTGGGCGAGACGCTGTTCACGTTGAAGGCGCCTTCCGACATGACCGCCGTCGCGAAGGTGCGGTGCGAGCGGAGGCGCGCGGCCGTGTCCGCCGCCGGCAGCGGCCGCAGGCGGACGTTCCCCAATCGCGTCCGTCCGGCGGCGAAGTCGTCGAGGACCTGCGTGAGCGGCGTCACCTCGCGTCCGTCGGCCCACGTCGGCGCGGCCCCGGAGAGGAAGTGGCGGTCGAAGAGCGCCGCGTTGATCAGGTAGGAGCGGTCGAGGTCCGTGTTGTTCTGGCCGGAGCGGTAGTTCCAGACGCGATGGCGCGGGATGAACGGCGAGGCGAAGCTGTTGCCCGCGGCGAGGAGCGGATCCTGGTCGCGCAGGTGGATGTTCGCGTGGGCGTACTCGGCGAGCGAGACCGGGGCGGCGAGCGGCACGGACGTGAACACCGCGCCGTGCTGGCCGGACGAGGAGGCGCTGAGCCCGCCGAACGCCTTGCCGCCCGAGCCGTCGGTCTCGAGCACTTCGGACCAGTCGTTCGCCGCGCGGATGGTCATGCGGAAGCTGCTCGAGGTCGTCGCGTGCCCGGCCGGCATCCCGCCGGGCGACCAGCCGGTGGCCTCGGGGCGCGTCATCGCGGCGGTCGGGTTCGAGCGGGTGAACAACGGGAAGGGCAGGGCGTCGCCGGGCCAGCGCACCGCGTAATCCAGCACGGCCAGCACGGCGGGAGGCTGCCTGGGCGACGGCAGCACGGCGCCGGGCGGGATTAGCTTCGCGGGCGCGGAGCCGCTGCGGCCGGCGCCGAGGTCGTTGGAGAGGAGTTCGGTGACCTCGCTGGCGGCGTTGTACAGGCTGGCGTCGCCGGCGTTGCCGGTCTCGTCGAGCCGGTCGCCCGGCCAGCAGGAGATCATGTGGCGGACGTAGAAGGGCCCTTCGCTACGGAAGCGCACGCTGAGCGTGTCGGTCCCGTTGCGGTTGAGCGGTCCGCCGCCCGGGGTGAGGCAGGGCACGTAGAAACCTCCGCGGAAATCGAAGCGGGGCACCGTCGTGCCCAGCCGGTCGAAGCGCATCGGCTGCGGGCCGGGCAGCGAGAACACCCGGAGTTCGCCGGGTTCGAGGGTCAGCGGCGGGATGTAGACGCGCATGCTCTCCGCCGCGTTCGGGTTGCCGCCCGTGCGGGACGCCATGGTCAGGAGGTCGTGCCACCAGCTGGTCGTCGAGGCCTCGGAATTCGCCGTGAAGTCGATTTTCCAATGGTTCCAATGCCGGAAGGACAGGCGCATCGCCGCGTCGCCGCTGTTCACGGGGTTCAGCCTCAGCGCGACGTTGTAGGGATTGTGCAGCACGGTGATCGGCGTGAGCACCAGCCGCAGTTCGCCGCCGGCGTCCTGCAGGCCCAGCACGAGCTGCTGCCGCGCGACGTAAGGGAAGACGCCCGGCTTGAGCGGCCGCGGCGCCGGCGTGCCGCGCAGGGTGTCCGTCGCCCAGACGTCCTCCGGGGTGTCCATCCGGTTGTACAGGTGTCCGTAATGGGCGGTGCTGGCGTTGATGAGTCCCGCCAGCGCCACGGTGTTCGGGAAGTGCGCGCGGGCGTCGAGCGACGGCGCCCGGCCCGGCCGGTCGCTGAGTTCGCGGTACAGCAGATGGTGGGCGCGCAGGGCCTCCCAGAGGGGGCCGCGCAGCCGCGCGCTCGGTCGCGCCCGGTCCGGCAGGCTGTAGATTGGCGCGACGAGCCGGTCGTTCGCCATCCCTTCCTCGCGGCAGCGCAACAGGGCGCGCGCGTCGGCGAAGACGGCCGTGGCGTCCGTCGGTCCGCTGCCGGTCGTCTGATCCCAGGGCGAGTAGACGTAGGTCGAAGCGCCCGGGCCGCCGCCGTACTCCGTGAGCCGGAAGGCGTCCAAGGGTTTCTCGAACAGGGTCGAAAGGTCGACCTGCAGCCCGCCCCAGAGCGCGTCGGCCAGCACGCCTTCCGATGCGACGGTGGCGTCGGTCCAGAGGCCGCGGGCGGCCGCTTCCGTCGGGAGGGCGACGCCGCTCGGCGGGGCCACGGCGAAATCCGTCAACCGCCTGATCCGCGGGTCGATCGCGGCGCCGGCATCGTCCGTGAAGCCCGGGAGCAGGCCCAGGGCGACGCCGCCGGCCCCTTTGACGGCCAGCCGCCGGGCTTTGTCCGCGCCGGCGGCGCGCGGGTCGCGGGCGTCAAGCCGGATCTTCACGCCTTCATCCCCGATCCAGTAGGCATACGCCCCGCGGGCTTGGTCGGGCAGCGCGATCTTCGGCAGGGAGACGCGTCCGTCCGGGCGGCCGGGCGTCTCCGGCGCGGCCTTGATGATCGCGGGCACGGCGTCCACCGGGCCTTCCGCCGTGGCGGCGCCGACGAGCGTGACGAGCGTCGAAGCGGGCGGCGCATAGTCGGTCTGCCAGGGCAGCCAGACCGCTTCGGGATAGTCCGGCGCCGGATTGGCCGCGCTGACCGGCTGGCGCGGATCGAAGGAGGAAGCGAGCGACGCCGACTGGGCGCCGGCCGTCCGGTCGTGCCGTCCGCTGATCAGCCAGGCCGGCGGCTGCAGCGGGGCGTCGTTGCGCCAGACGCCCGTCCACATCGCGTTGCGCACGCCGGTCCAGTTGCGCCCGGGTTGCGTGTGCGTGACGGTGAAGTCGGCCCGCGCCGTCGCCCGCTGGTCGGGCCCGGCTTCCTGCTGCAGGTGGGCCAGCGCGAGACGGACGGCGGCCAGCCCGTTGAGCCGCGCCCGCGTGGCGAGGTGATGCTGCGTCGCGAGCCGCGATTCGACGGTGATGAAGGCGGCGGCGGTGATCACCGTCAGCGTGAGCATGGCCATCACCGTCAGCGTCAGCACGAGGCTGAAGCCGCTGCGCGCGGTGGGCCGCGACGCGGAGGGGGTGGCGCGGGGGGACGACACTTAGGGGATTGTCCCTATGCCATCCCTGCCTGCAACCCCTTAGGCGCCTCGGTTTTCAGCTTCCGACGGCCTTTTTGATGTCTTTCAGCTGCTGGAATTCCGGTTTGGCGGTGTAATACTTGTCGAGCGGGTAGCAGCCGGAGATGAGTCCGTTGCGTGGCGCGGTCGTGCAGTCGCTGAAGGTACGGCAGATGAACTTCGTTTCCAGCGCGCCGTTCTTCGCGGCGTCGGCCAGCATGGCCGGGTAGCTGAGCACGGCGCGGCCGACGCCGATCGCGTCGCTGCCGCCGGTGCGCAGGATGTGCTGCGCCAGATGGGGCAGGTATTCCTGGACGTAGCTGAGGCCGGAGCTGACGACGATCATGCCTGCCGGCGCCTGGGCGCGGACCTCGCGGACGACGCGTACCTGGCGGGCGACGTCGATGAGCGGATCATGCGCGGGCTGGTAGCCGTCGCTGGGCGGATAGGCCGCCGGGCGTTGGAGATGGGGGTTGTAGTAAGGCGAGCCGGCCGTCGTGTTCAGGATCTTGACGCCGAGTTCGCCCAGCAGCTTCACGAAGGCGAAGGTCTCGGTGAGGTCGATCTCGGTGGGCTTGGCCTGGTTCACGCCGAAGGCGTAGCGGTAGGGCAGGCAGGCCGAGAAGTCCTCGGGGATCCCGGGACCGAGCTTGCCGGGCTGGCTGAGCGCCGGGTCGGGGCGGAAAGGCACCATATCGAAGAGGCTCAGGCGCACGCCGATGTCGATCAGGTTGCCGTCCGCGCGGATGCCCGCGATGATGTCGCGCAGGATGCGGGTGCGGTTCTCGAAGGAGCCGCCGAACTTGCCCGGGCGCGTATGGGCGCCGAGGAACTCGTGCAGCAGGTAGCCGTGGCAGTGCTTGATGTCCACGAAGTCGGCGCCGCAGTCGCGCGCCACGCGGGCGGCGCGCACGTAGCAGCGGATCAGCTCCTCGACGTCGGCGTCCGTCAGCACCTGGTCGTCGGAGGTCACGTTGAACTTCTTGTCGAGGATCGGGTGGCGGTAGGCCACGCGGGATTCCCAGCGCTTCTTGTCGTGCGGGCGGCAGAAGCGGCCGGAATGCGTCAGCTGGAAGCCGATGACGAGGTCGTCGACCGAGCCCCAGCGGGCCAGGTGCTCGGCCTTGAGGATGCCTACGAGCTCGGTGATGCCGGCGCGGTTCTCCTCGTTGATGATGAGCTGGTTCATGTTCGCCCGTCCGTCGGCGCGCACGGCCATGGCCTCGGCCCCGCAGATCAGCTTGGCGCCGCTTGCGCCGAAGCGCTGCCAGCGTCGCTTCATCTCCTCGGAGATACCGCCGGTGGTCGTGCCGTCCCAGCCTTCCATCGGGTGGATGGCGATGCGGTTACCGATGGTCTTGCCGTTGACCTGCGTGCGCGCGATCGGCTGCGACAGGGGGTTGCCGGCGCCGGCTTCGATGGCGTCCTCGAGGGGCAGGTCGACGCCGAGCCCGGCGCAATGCGCGCGGAAATCGGCGACGGTCTTGAGCGAGGCGACGCGGGTGAGTTTGAAAGGGGTGGTCATGGCAGGGTTCAGCGAGGGATGTTGAGGCGTTCGGAGATGCGACGCGTGCGCACCATGGCTTCCGTCATGCGGGCGGCTTCGTCCGGTCCACGGACGTCTTTGCAGGCGGGGTGCGGTTCGGGGGAAGCGATGACGCCGAGCTGATGCAGCAGGTGGGCGGTGCTGTGCTTGTAGGACGCGGCGCTGCCCTTGGCATCGAGGCGGAAGACCTGGTCTTCGAGCGACTGGAAGGCTTCGAAGAGCTTGTAGACTCGGGTGTCGAAGCGACCCGTGCCCGTGGGGAATTTCTTCCCCGGGGCGCCGTCGTCGAGCCACATGTCCTTCGCGGCGCAGATCTGCGGGGCCGCGCTGCTGGCGGCGCCGATGAGCAGGGGCAGGCCGGTCTTGATGGCCGTGGCGATGCCGTAGTCGTCGCCGCTGTGCGGGGCGAAGTCCAGCTTCAGGTCCTTGCACATCGCCGCCCAGTAGAGGAAGTGCGGCTCGTCCAAGGTGCTGACCTTGCCGCCCACGAACTTCGGGTGGATGGCCAGCTGGTGGAGCAGCCAAGGCTCGTAGGGCGTGGCCCACGGGACGAAGGCGGGCTCGAGCGCGTGCACGATACCGGGACGGATGAGCCACTCGGCGATCTGGTAGTAGCCGTCGCGGCGACGCTCGGGGTCGAGCGTGTTGAGCCACTTCGAGGTCATGATCATCACCTCGCAGTTGTCGTGGGCCTGGACGAGGTCCAGCAGGCCGCGGTAGCGCTCGGCCTTGAAGGAGGTGTCGTCCTGCGCGCCACGGGCGGTGATGCCGGCGATGAAGCGCAGGTCCGGGAAGGCCGCACGGAACCGGCGGAGCACCTCGGCGTACATCCGGTCGTCGAGGTCGAAGATGTAGCCGGTATCGGCGTTGAGCACCGGCACCAGCTCGACGCCGTAGTGGTCGGCCGCAGCCAGCTGCCAGCGGATCTCGGACACGAAGCTGGCCCAGTCGGGCCGGCCGTCGCGGAAGGGCAGGAGCACCGCGGAACAGAGTCGCGCCTTGGTCCGGTGGTCGACGAGGGCTTCCTCGGCCGTCCAGGCCCATTTCGTCGCCGACCAAGGCGTCGTCGGCGATAGGTCCTCGGGGCGGTCGATCAGCGGCTTCATGGGGATACCTTACCACTTTCCATGGTGCTTGAAAAACATTAGTTTCCAGCCACTATCGACGGAATAAACGATGGACCTCTACCAGCTGGAATACTTCCTCGAAGCCGCGCGCCAGCGGAGCTTCACGCGCGCCGCGGCCAAGCTCAACCTGGCGCAGGCCGCCTTGAGCGAACAGATGCGCAAGCTCGAGGCCGGGCTGGGCGCGCGCCTGTTCAACCGCGGTCGGCGGGAGACGACCCTGACGCCGGCGGGGGAGACCCTGCGGACCCATGCCGAGGCCCTGTTGGCGCAGGCCCTCGCGACGCGCCGGGCGGTCGGCGACCAGGTGGCTCTCCGGGGCGGCCGGCTGGCCGTGGGGGCGATTCCTTCCGTGAGCGCATGCCTCCTGCCCGCCGCCGTCGCGGCCTTCCGGCGCAAGCATCCGCAGGTCGAACTGGCCTTGCTCGAGGGGACGTCGGAGGCCGTGGCGCAATGGGTGGAAACGGGCAGGATCGAACTCGGCGTGGTCCAGCTCCCCGCGCCGGGCGACGCGTTCCAAGTGACGCCTCTGCTGGATGAGTCCTTCGTGCTTCTGGTCCCGAAGAAGCATCCCTTGGCGCGCCGACGTCTGCCCAGGTTGTCCGAGCTGGCGAAGGAAGCGTTCGTCTTTTACAAGGGCAGGGCGCGGGATGTCGCCCAGGCCGCCTGCCGGGCGGCCGGCTTCGAACCGCGGACCGCCTGCGAGAGCGGTGAGCTGGAGACGATCCGTTCGCTGGTCGCGGCCGACCTTGGCATCGCCCTTCTCCCGGAACTCGCGGCGCGCGACGCCGTGCCAGGCTGCGCCGTCGTCCGGCTGGGCGGCGCGCCGGTCCGGCGTTCGGTGGCCTTGCTCCAGCGAAAGGGCCAGGAGCTTTCCCCGGGCGCCCAGTCGTTCCGTCGGTTGCTGATCGGCGAGGCCGCCGCGTAGCCGTAAATCGCCCCTTGAAGCCCCGGAATAACTCCTTCTGATGGCGTGACCCCATGCACGACGCCAAAGACACCCGCGACGCGATCACGAAGGGCATGCAGATGACGCTGCTCGCCGGTTTCCTCGGATGGATGATGGACGGTTATGAGCAGGCGCTCTTTCCGACGCTCGCCGGCCCGGCGCTCAAGAGCATGGTGCCCGCCGACATCGCCGCGCTCGGCGCCAAGTCGATCAACGGCTGGGTCGGCGGCTGGATGGGCGTCATCACCTCGGCGTTCCTCGTCGGCGCCGCGCTCGGCGGCGCGGCCTTCGGCTGGCTCGGCGACCGCATCGGGCGCGTGAAGGCGATGTCGTTCAGCATCCTTTTTTATTCCCTCTTCAGCGGCGTCTGCTACTTCGCCTCAGACCCGACCCACCTCGCCGCCGCGCGATTCATGGCGGCGCTCGGCATGGGCGGCGAGTGGGCGCTGGGCGTGGCCCTCGTGATGGAAGCCTGGCCGGAGCGGCATCGCTCCAAGATGGCCGGTGCCATCGGCATGGCCGCCAACCTCGGCATGGTGCTCGTGGGCTGCATGGCCCTCGCCTATCCCGCCGACGACTCTTCGTGGCGCATCCACTTCCTGATCGGCGCCTCGCCGGCGATCCTGACCTTGTTGATCCGGCTCTTCGTGCCCGAGTCCGAGAAGTGGGAACGCTCGGCCGCGAAGGAGGCCGCCGCCCCGACGCCCGCCCGGTCCAAGATCGGCGAAGTCCTCAGCGGCGAGCTCGCCGGCACGACCCTCGCCGGGATCCTGATGGTCTCGGTGGTCTTCGTCGGCACCTGGGGGGCCGTGCAATGGATTCCGCTCTGGGTCGGCGAACTGGCCGGACCCGATAATCCCCGCGCCAAGGCGCTCGCCATGGTCATCGTCTCGGTCGGGGCCTGCGTGAGCACGGTCATCGCTCCGCTGCTCCTGGCCGGACTGCGGCGTCGGCTGGGTTACCAGTTGCTCTGCCTCTTCGCCCTGGCCGCCACGGTCTGGATCTACCGGACTCCGGCGGATTGGTCCGGCGACATGCTCTTCGGAATCTTCCCCTGGGTCATGGCCGCGAAGGTCTTCACCCTCGGCATGGCCGCCACGGCCTTCTTCGGTTTCTTCCCGCTCTATCTGCCGGAGCTCTTCCCGACCCGCGTCCGCGCGACGGGGCAGGGCATCTGCTACAACACCGGCCGACTGGTCGCCGTGCCTTTCGTGCTGCTCAGCGGCAAGCTGGTCGAGAGCCTCGGCGGTTACCAGCAGGCCGCGGCCGCGATCACCCTCGTCTACGGAGTCGGCCTGTTCGTCGCCTTCCTCGGCAAGGAGACTTCCGGTCAGGCCCTGCAGGACTGATCAGCGATGAACCCTCGCGACGTCCGGATCCACGCGGTGCGCTGGCATGCCTTGCCGGTGACCCTGCGCCTGCCTCTTAAGTTCGGCCATGAGACCCTGACGAGCGTGGTCTGCGCCCGCGTCGGCCTCACGGTCGAGAAGGCCGACGGCTCCCGCGCCGAAGGGTGGGGCGAGACCCCGCTCAGCGTGCAGTGGGTCTGGCCTTCGCCGCTCGCTTACGACGTCCGTCTGAAGGCCCTGCAGGATTTCTGCGACACGCTCACCGACGCCTATGCGGCGTTCGGAGCCCGCGGGCATCCGTTGGAGATCGGACATGACGTCCTCGAGGAAGCCCTGCCGGGCGTATTGAAGCGCTTCAACGCCGGGCTGCCCGAAGGCGTCGCGATTCCCACGCTCGCCGCGCTGGTCTGCTGCTCGCCGTTCGACCTCGCCCTGCACGACGCGTATGGCGTGGCCCATGGCGTACCGACTTATTCGACCTATACGGCGCCGTGGATGAACCGCGATCTCTCCGCGTTCGTCTCGCCGGCCGCCGATGCCAGGGAAGTCTCCTTCGCCGGCCGCTATCCGGCGGATTATTTCCGCGCGCCCGTCACGACCAGGCTGCTGGCCTGGCATCTCGTCGGCGGGCTCGACTTCCTGACGCTCGCGGAAGCCGGCGCGCACAAGGTCGCCGACGGCTACCCGTCTTCGCTCGACGAATGGATCAAGGCCGACGGACTCAAGGCCCTGAAGGTGAAGCTGCGCGGCAACGATGCGGCGTGGGATTTCGAGCGCCTGAAGCGCGTCGCGGAGGTCGGCCTGCCGCTCGGCGTCGAGCTCTTCACCGCCGACTTCAACTGCACCGTCATGGACCCGGCCTACGTGAACGGCGTCCTCGACCGGGTGAAGGCCGAACTGCCCGATCTCTGGAAGCGACTCAGCTACGTCGAGCAGCCGTTCCCGTATGAGCTGGAGGAGCACCGCATCGACGTCCATTCCGTCAGCCGGCGCATGCCGCTCTTCCTCGACGAGAGCGCGCATGATTGGCGCATCGTCCGTCTCGGCCGGGAGCTCGGCTGGACCGGCGTGGCGCTCAAGACCTGCAAGACCCAGACGGGCGCGCTCCTCAGCCTCTGCTGGGCCCGCGCGCATGGCATGCAGCTGATGGTGCAGGACCTGACCAATCCCATGATGGCGCAGATGACGCACGTCCTGCTCGCCGCCCATGCCCCGACCATCGCAGGCGTTGAGACCAATGGGATGCAGTTCTATCCGGCGGCCTCGGCCCCCGAAGCCGCGGTCCATCCGGCCCTCTATGCCCGCCGGGACGGACAGGTCGACGGCTCGAGCCTGCGGGGTCCGGGCTTCGGTTATCGCCTGGCGGAGATCGGCCGCGAGCTGCCGCCGGCGCGCCGCTCGGCCGGCCGCTGAAGCCAATCGGCTTGCCTGTGAGGGGAGGGGTGGGTTTGTTCGACTTACCCCCATGATCCTCCGCACGCTCCTCCTCTGCCTGCTCGCGCTCACCGCGTCCGCCGCCGACGCCCCTAAGCGCAAGGTGCTCTTCTTCACCAAGTCCTCGGGCTACGAGCACGAGGTCATCTCCTATAAGAAGGGCCAGCCCAGCTTCGCCGAGAAGCAGCTCCTCGAACTCGGCGCCGCGAACAACATCGAGTTCGTCTTCTCCAAGGACGGCTCGAAGTTCTCGCCCGAGTATCTCGCCCAGTTCGACACCGTGATGTTCTACACCACCGGCGACCTCTGCTCCGAAGGCACCGACAAGAACCCGCCGATGACGATGGCCGGCAAGCAGGCGCTGTTCGACTTCGTGAAGTCCGGCAAGGGCTTCGTGGGCACGCACTCCGCCGCCGACACCTTCCACACGGACAACGAGGCCGTGAAGGGACCCGAGCGCTTCAAGAACCACGGCGACAAGGCCGACGCCTACGTCTGTTTCCTCGGCGCCGAGTTCATCCGCCATGGCAAGCAGCAGGCCGGCGTGAACAAGGTCATCGACAAGACCTTCCCCGGTTTCGAGAAGGTCGGCGACTCGTTTTCCTTCATGGAAGAGTGGTATACGCTCAAGGACTTCCGTCCGGAGATCCACGTCCTGACCACCTTCAATGACCCCGCCCTGGAAGGTGACGACTACAAGCGCCCGCCTTTCCCTAACTGCTGGGCCAAGCACGAAGGCAAGGGCCGCGTCTTCTACACCGCCATGGGTCACCGCGAGGACGTCTGGACCAATCCGACCTTCCAGCAGATCCTCGTCGGCGCCCTCAAGTGGGCCAACGGCGACGCCAAGGCCGCTGATATGTCCGCGAACCTCCTGCAGGTCGCCCCGGGCGCCATGACGAACCAGCCTTACACCCCGACGCCGGCCCCGAAGGCCAAGGCGCCGGCCAAGAAGGCGGACGCCAAGAAGAAGTAAGTCTCCTCACGCAGGGCGGGCCGCAAAGCCCGCCTTGCTAATTCCTGGGCGGTTTCAACTGTCTCCCCATGCGCGACGCCCCCGCCGAAGCCACGAAGCTCAGCGAGCTGACGACCCACCAGAAGAAGTCCGGCTTCGCGGCCTGGCTCGGTTGGTTCTTCGACGGCCTCGACCTGCACCTCTATACGCTCGTCGCCACGGTCTTCGTGGCCGAACTGCTCGTGGTCCCGGAGGCCGACCCGAGCGTGCCACTTTACGGCTCGTGGATCCAGGCGGCCTTCCTGCTCGGCTGGGCCTTGGGCGGAGCCTTCTTCGGCGTCATCGGCGACCGGCTTGGCCGCAGCCGTACCTTGGTGCTGACCATCCTGACCTACGCCCTGTTCACGGGCCTTTCGTTCTTCGCGCAGACCTGGTGGCAGCTGATGATCTTCCGTTTCCTCGCCGCGCTCGGCATCGGCGGCGAATGGGCCGTGGGCGCGTCGCTCCTTTCGGAGACGTGGCCGAAGAAGTGGCGTCCGTGGATCGCCGCGGTGCTCCAGTGCGCCGTGAACTTCGGCATCCTCGCCGCGATCGCCGCGGTCTTCCTGTTGCAGCAGATTCCCGGCTACCAGCCGCGCTGGGTCTTCCTCATCGGCGTCCTGCCGGCGTTCGTGACGCTCTGGATCCGCAAGGAAGTGCCGGAGACGGAAGAGTGGTCGGCGGAGAAGGGCAAGCAGGCGGCGCCTTCGATGAGCGGGTTGTTCGGCGCCGACATCCGCCGCACGACTTTCATCGCCTCGTTGCTCTGCGCGATCTCGCTGACCGGCCACTGGTGCTTCATGTTCTGGCAGCAGGCGTTCATCCGGAACCATCCGGAGGTCGTCGCCCGCTCCCTCGACAAGGCCTCGGTCGTCTCGACCGCGCTCTTCTGCGTCATCGCCGCCTCGGTCGTCGGTAATTTCGCCTCCGGCTGGGCCGCCATGCGCTTCGGTTACCGCCGCGCGCTGGCCGGTTTCTTCGGGGCCTATTTCCTCTTGATGGGTCTGACTTTTCTCCCGTTCGTGACCAAGCTTACGTTCCTGCCTCCGTGGAGCCTGGCCGCGACTTACGGACTCTACGCCGCCGTGGGCTTCTGCCAGGGCGTGTTCGGCCTCTTCACGATGGCCTTGCCGCCCCTGTTCCCGACGCTGCTCCGCACGACCGGCGCCGGCTTCAGCTATAACATCGGCCGCATCTTCGCCGCGGTGGGCACGGTGTTCTTCGGCATCTTCGCGAAGCCGAGCGATTTCAGCGCGGTGCTGCTCTACGCTTCGTTCCTGTTCCTGCCGGCCGCCGTCCTGGCGATGTGGCTCCCGATCGAAGAGGCTACTTCCTGAGCCCGCCCAGACCGGCGATCGCCTTGAATTCGGGGGCGGTCACCGGGGTCACGGAGAGACGGTTGCCGGGACGGAGGATGAGAATCTCCTTGAGCGCCGCGCACGCGCGGAGGTCTGGGAGGCCGACGAGCCGCTTGAAGCCCTGGTGGAAGGAGACCTCGATGCAGCTCCAGCGCGGGTTTTCCTTGGTCGACTTCGCGTCGTAGTAGTCGGACTTGGCGTCGAACTGCGTGGGGTCGTCGAAGGCTTCCTTCGAGACCTTGGCCACGCCGACGATGCCGGGCTCCTCGCAGTTGGAATGGTAGAAGAGCACGAGGTCGCCGACCTTCGCCGCGCGCATGAAGTTGCGGGCCTGGTAATTGCGCACGCCGGTCCAAGGTTCCTTGCCCTTGCGCTCGAGTTCCTGGAAGGAGAACTCGTCGGGTTCGGACTTCATCAGCCAATGGCTCATGCGGCCAACGTGCAGGGGAGGGCGGGCTTTTCAAGGCAGGGCTGAGGTCTTGCCCTTTCCGTCGCGGTCCGCCTAATCGCCCCGTGCGCCTGCTGGACTCCCATTGTCACCCGGAATACGCCCTCAAGGCGGGCCGTCTCACCGCATGGGTGGCGGAGTGCCGCGCCGCCGGCGTGGAGGGCGTGGTCGCCATCGGCACGGACCTCAAGGATTGGTCGGAATACCGCGACCTGGCCTCCGCGCAGCCGGACTTCTTCCGCCACACGGTCGGACTCCATCCGTGTCACGTCGAAGAGGGCTGGGAGGACATCGTGGCCGCGATCTCGCCGTATTTCGCCGACCGCACCCATCCCGCCGCGCTCGGGGAGATCGGCCTGGATTATTTCCGCCTGCCGGCCGACGTCGCGGAGGCCGCACGGATCAAGGGCTGGCAGCAGGAGGCCTTCCGCCGTCAGCTGTCGCTGGCCTATCAGTTCGATTGTCCGGTGGTCATCCACTCCCGCCAGGCCTTCGACGACTGCGTGCGTCTCATCGACGCCAGCGGCGTGGACTGGCGCAAGGTCGTCTTCCATTGTTTCGTCGAGGGGCCGGAGCAGGTGCGCCTGCTCAACCAGCGCGGCGGCCGCGCATCGTTCACCGGCATCATCACCTACGCCAAGTCCGAGGAGATCCGGCAGGCGCTCAAGGCGCAGGGGCTGGCCCGGCTCATGCTCGAGACCGACGCCCCTTACCTCGCCCCGCAGTCCGTCCGTGGTAAGGAAAATACGCCCGCTTATCTGCCCGAGATCTGCGCCCAGGCGGCGGAGCTGCTGGGGTTACCCGCGGATGAGGTCGCCGAGGTCGCGACGCGCAACGCCCGCGAGTTCTTCGGGTTCGTCGCGGACTGACACCACATTGTCACGGGGCCGACCCCCGGTGTTCGCACATCCGTGGCATCATCGCCATGGATGTCACCTTCGCCCGCTCCCAACAACACCGACGTACTTAAGGCTCAGCTCGGGCCGCTGGCTTGGGCGGAACCGGTCCTCGACCGCTTCTTCAAGGTGCGGGCCTTCGACGCCTTCCTGGAGCGCATCCATGCGGCGGGACGGCCGGATTTCTTCACTTCGGCGATGGAGCAGGCCGGCCTCAGCAATGCTTGGAGCGACCAATGCCTCGCGCGCATCCCTAGGTCCGGTCCGCTCGTGGTGGTCGCCAATCATCCGCACGGTCTCGCCGACGGGCTGGTCGCGATGGACTTCCTCTTGCGCGCCCGGCCGGATGCGCTCGTCGTCGGCAACCGTTGGCTCAGCCAGATTCCGGGCATCCGTCCATGGCTCATCGAGGTCAATCCCTTCAGTCCCGACGTCTCGGATCCGGGCAACATCGCCGGCACGCGGCGGATCCTGGCGCACCTCCGCGCCGGGGGTTGCGTCCTGACTTTTCCGGCCGGCGAAGTCTCGAGTCTCCGTCTGAAGTCCCGACGCGTGGACGATTCGGTCTGGTCGCCGCAGGTGGTGCGCATGGCTCGCAAGGTCGGCGCTTCGCTGGTGCCGTTGCGGATCGAGGGTCGTAACTCGGGTCTGTTCCAGTCCTTCGGCCTGATCCATCCCCGGCTGCGAACGATGCTGCTCCTGCGGGAATTTCTTTACCATCGGGGTAAGGTGATCCGCCTCCGTACGGCTAACCCGGTGACGCCCGCCCAGTTGGCGGACCACCCCGATGACGAGGAGGCCACGAGCTTCCTGCGGCTGCGCTGCGAACTGCTGGCGAGCCGGTCGGGGCCGGAAAAGGCGGCCCCCGTCAAGCCCGCCGCTCCGCAGGCGCCGATCATCCCGCCGGTGAATCCTGCGTTGCTCCGGGCCGAACTGCAGAGCCTGCCCCCCGAGGACCTGCTGCTGGCCAGCGGCGATTTCAAGGTCTACCGTTTCCTTGGCAAGGACCTGCCGCATACCCTCCGCGAGATCGGCCGTCTCCGCGAGACGACCTTCCGGTCGGTCTCCGAGGGCACGGGCCTCGAGTGCGACCTGGACGCTTTCGACGCGTGGTATGACCAGATGGTCCTCTGGGACGACAGGGCCTCGGCGATCGTCGGCGGCTACCGTCTTGGTCCGACGGACCGCATCTTGCCGCTGCAAGGCAAGCACGGGCTCTACACCTCGACGCTCTTCGAGTTCAAGGGCGACTTCTTCCGCCGCATGGACCCCGCCCTCGAGATGGGGCGTTCGTTCATCCGTCAGGAATACCAGCGCAAGCCCACGAGCCTTCCGCTGCTCTGGCGTGGCATCGGCCGCTATGTCGTCCGCTTCCCGAAGTATCACCTCCTGTTCGGGCCGGTGAGCATCAATCCGGAATATGGCCAGGCCTCCAAGGAACTCATCCT
>SYID01000001.1 GCA_005798925.1 Verrucomicrobiota bacterium | reverse complement strand
TGACCAACGTCCCGGGCGTCTTCGCCGCCGGCGACTGCCGTCGCGGCCAGTCCCTCGTCGTCTGGGCCTTCAACGAAGGCCGTGGCGCCGCCCGCGAGTGCGACAAGTTCCTGATGGGCGCGTCGGAGCTCCCCTGAGCCCCGCCTCCATCGGCCGCCGAAGCCCGACTCATCGAGTCGGGCTTCTTGTTGGCTGGCATCTTAGGTTTGCCGAGGCTCGCGGCCTCACCCACCCTGCCCTCGTGAGCACGCCCTCCCTCGAAGACCTGAAAGCCGTCGCCTTGGCCACGGCCCTCGCCGCCGGCGACCTGCTCGCCAAGGGCGCCCAGATGAAGGTGAACGCTTCGACGGATGATGACGTGAAGATGCAGGCCGACGTCGACTCGGAGCACCTGGTCCGCGACCGGCTCAAGGCCACGGGGATCCCGGTGATCGGGGAAGAACTCGGCGGCGACGCCTCCCTCTTCGACGGCGACAGCCTCTACTGGGTCGTCGACCCGCTCGACGGCACCTACAACTACCTCCGCCGCCAACCCTCGACCTGCGTCTCGCTCGGCCTCATGCGCGGCAAAGAACCAGTGCTCGGCGTGATCCACGACTTCACCGCGAAGAAGACCACCCTCGGCGTCGTCGGCGACGGGACTTTCGTCAATGGCGTGCGTATCACGCCCGGCTGGGTGACCGACATCAAGGACGCTTGCATCATGACGGGCTTCCCCGCCGCCGCCGACAAGTCCGGCCCGGCGATGCAGCTCTTCGTGCAGCAGGTCGGCCGCTACAAGAAGATCCGCATGATCGGCTCCGCCGCGCTCGCCCTGGCCTATGTCGGCGAAGGCGTCGCGGACACGTATTACGAATCCGGCACGAACCTCTGGGACGTCGCCGCGGGCCTCGCCATCATCAAGGCCGCGGGGGGACACTATCGCCTCGTGCCGACGGGCAAGCGCCCGCTCAACTACGACCTCTGGGCGTCGGCCCGCGAGGAGTGGACCCGCTGAGCGCCGCCTTAGGCGTGGACAAAAGTCCTTGGGCGGCTAGGGTGGCCGCGTGCTCCTCGCCCTGACCAACCCGATCAAAGAAGCCGTGATCAAGCACGCGGCGGAGAACTACGCCGAGAAGATCCTCGGCCAGGATTACGGCTCGATGGGCTTCTGGGTCGCCCTCGCGATGGTGCTGATTTACCTGCCGTTCCTCGGCCGGCTGGCTGCCCGGCATTTCTTCGGCAAAGACGGCACGCTCTTCGGCATCGGGCTCACGGGAGTCCTCTCGGTCGCCCTGACCTTCGCGGCCATCTGCATGGCCGACACGAGCCTCGCAGGCATCGTCCCGAAGTCCGTCGAGGTCCTGGTCATCTCCCTCTGCGCCGCCGTGGTCATCCTCTTGGTCACCAGCGCCTCCGCCCAGGTCCTGAGCATGGGCTTCGGCCCCTCCCTCGGACTCCAGCTGATCTTCTGGAACATCGTCTTCCTGGCTCAGCTGGCCACGCGCTTCCTGATGGACTTCTGGAAGCACGTCTAAGGCGGTCGTATGAGGGTCCTTCTAGCCACGTTTTGCTGGGCCTGGACGACCTTCGCCCTGGCCGATGGGCTCACCCACCCGAGCCTTTCCGGCAAGGTCGTCACGGGCTACCAAGGCTGGTTCCGCGCCGAAGGCGATGCCAGCGGCCTCGGCTGGGTGCACTTCGGACGGGGCAAGCTCTTCACGGACAAGGATTATTCCTTCGACCTCTGGCCCGACCTGTCCGAATTCCCCCCGGAAGAGAGATACCCTTCGCCGTTCAGATTCGCCGACGGCCGGACGGCCGACCTTTTCAGCAGCGTCCATCCCGGGACGGTCCGTCGTCACTTCCGCTGGATGAAGGACTACGGGATCGACGGCGCCATGCTGCAACGCTTCGCGACGGGCCTAGGCAGAAGCGGGAGCGCGGACTCCATGGAGATGGTCCTGCGCCACTGCACCGCCGCCGCCAACGCCGAAGGCCGCGCCCTGACGGTGATGTACGACCTCAGCGGGCTGCCGCCCGAGAAGTTCCGGACGGTCTCCGCGGATTGGCGTCGGCTCGTCTCCGCCGGCCAGACCAAGCAGCCCTGCGCCCAATTCCATCAAGGCAAACCCTTGGTGGCCCTCTGGGGCATGGGCTTCAAGGACCGCCCGCCGGCGCTCAAGGAATGGACCGCCCTGCTCGCCGACCTCAAGTCGACCGGCGCCGCCGTCATGATCGGAATTCCGACCTTCTGGCGGGAGCAGAAGAACGACAGCATCCCCGACCCGGCCTTGCATGACGTCATCCGCCTCGCCGACGTCATCAGCCCATGGGCGGTCGGCCGTTCCGAGAATCCGAAGGGCGCCGCCGAGCTCGCGAAGGAAGTCTGGGCGGCCGACATCGCCTGGTGCCGCGCCAAGCAGAAGACCTACCTCCCGGTGATTTTTCCGGGCTTCAGCTGGAGCAATCTGTCTGCCCTGCGGGGCCAGCGGGCGCCGAAAAACGCGATCCCCCGGCTTGGCGGGCGCTTCCTGTGGTCCCAGGCGGTCGCCGCCCGCGAAGCCGGCGCGAAGAGCGTCTACGTGGCGATGTTCGACGAACTCGACGAAGGTACGGCGATCATGAAATGCGGGGGCCCGCGGCCGGTCGGCAATTTCGTGGACCTCGGCGACGTGCCGACGGACCACTACCTTTGGCTGTCCGGGCAGATCGGGCGGATGATGCGGGGCAACATCTCGCCCACCCCTGCCCTGCCGAAACGCTGAACGGCCTCAGCCGGTGGCCTGGAGGCCGGCGGCGATGGCGTTCAAGGAGAGGAGCATCTGCGGCAGCAGCGCATCGGCTTCCTTGCGGTCGCCGTCGGCCACCTTCTTGCGCCAATCCTTAAGCAAGGCGACCTGCTGCTCGTGCAGGAGGTCGATCGCCGACTCGCGGAGGGCGATGACCTTGCGCAGACGCGGACGGCCTTCGCTCAGCTTCGAGCCGGAGAGTTCGTCGAGCATCTTGCGCGCGAGGTTATGCTCCGCGAGGATGCGGTTGAGGAAGAGCTTGCGCAGCTTCTTGTCCGTCACGAGGCCGCCGTAGAGCTTCATCATGCTGCGGTTGGAGGCGAGGACGCTGGTGGAGGCGTTCTTGAGCATGTAGCGCAAGGGCGGCCAGTCGTCGTAGTTCTTGCGGATGACCTCGAAGCCCTTCGGATCTTCCTCCTTGAGGCGGGCGAGCGCCGAGCCGACGCCATACCATCCCGAGAGATAGAAACGGGCCTGGCTCCAGGCGAAGACCCACGGGATGGCGCGCAGGTCCTCGAGCGAGGCCGCGCCGGTGCGGCGAGACGGACGGGAACCGATGCGGCTGGCCTCGATGACGTCGATCGGGGTCGCCTGTCGGAAGAACTCGATGAAGCGTGGGGTGCGGATGAGGTCCTGGTAGGCTTCGCGCGAGAACTCGGCCAGGCGGTCCATGACCTTGGCCTGGGCGGTTTCGCTGCGCACGGCGACGTCGTGCAGGAAGGTGTTCTGGGTCACGCCGGCGGTCAGCAGCTCGAGGTTGTTCACCGCGGTGATGTGGTTCGCGTATTTCTGGGTGATGCTCTCGCCCTGTTCGGTCACGCGCATCTCGCCCTGGATGGAACCCTGCGGCAGGGCGTCGATGAAGCGGTGCGTGGGGCCCGCGCCGCGGGAGATGGTGCCGCCGCGGCCATGGAAGAAGACGATGCGGACGCCGTGCTTCTCGCCCACGGCGGCGAGGTTCTGCTGGGCCCGGTAGAGGTTCCAGAGGGAGGCGAGGATGCCGCCGTCCTTGTTCGAGTCGGAATAGCCGATCATCACCTGCTGCGTCAGGCCGTCGGTCAGGCCGGCGTCGCGGCGGGCCTTCAGCGTGCGCTGGGTCATCGGATGCGAGAGGAACGCCTCCATGATGCCGGTGCTGCGTTCGAGGTCGCCGATGGTCTCGAAGAGCGGGACGACGGGGAGCAGGCAGTAGGCGTCGTCGGAACCGCCGGCGGTGAGGCCGGCCTCGCGGGCGAGGAGATACACGGACAGCAGGTCGGAGACCGAGCGGGTCATGCTCACGATCAGCGAACCAAGCCCCGCCGAGCCGTACTGATCGATGTGCGTGGCGAGGGCGCGATGGCAGGCGACCACGGCGTCGGCCTCCGGACCGATGCTGGCCTGCTCGCGCAGGAACGGACGCGTGGAGCGGAGCTCGGAATCGAGGAAGCCGAGTCGGCGGGATTCGTCCCACTGGGCGAAATTGGCGTCATCCTGTCCGGTGGCGGCGAGGAGCTGGCCGATGGCCTTGTCGTGGAAGGCGCTGTTCTGGCGGATATCCAGGACGGCCATGTGGAAGCCGAAGGTGCGGAGGAATCGCAGCAGCGGGTCGAGCTCGGCGCGGGCGATGCGCCCGGCGCCGACTTCGATCAAAGTCTCGCGCAGGAAGAGCAGGTCGGCGATGACGCCCTCGGGCGTGCGGTGCTGGCCTGGTCCGAGCTCTCCGACCGGATTGGGCAGACGGAGACGGACGAGGTTGACGTATTGGCGCCAGGTCTCGCCGATGTTGCGCTTGAGCGCGGCCTCGCCGGCTTCGCCGTGGGCGGCGGCATGCTTCTCGACCTGACGGATGAACACCGCCGGAGGCTCCTGGAGATGGTCGCCCAGCGACAGGCGCTGGCCGAGGGTCTCGAGGCGTTCGTTGCAGATGGCGATGGCGGTCGAGCGGAAGAGATTCAACGCGCGGGTGGTGACTTCGGCCGTGACGAGCGGGTGGCCGTCACGGTCCCCGCCGACCCACGTGCCAAGCACGATCTGGGGCAGGGAATCGGGATGCTCGACTCGCTCCGGGTCCAGCCCGGCTTCCTCCCAGGCCTGACGCAGACGGAGGTCCATGCTGACGACGGCGTCCGGGAAGACCTTGGAAAGGAAATAATTGATGTTCCGGAGCTCCGACTGGACGTCGGGCTTCTGGTGGTAGATCTCGCCGGTGCGCCAGAGACGTTCGAGGGCGACCTTGATCTCCTCGCGGATCGCCCGCTGTTCGGCGGCGGTCCACATGTTGTTCTCGCGACGGACGAGCAGCTTGTAGATCTCGCGGTGGATCTCGAGCACGGTGGCGCGCTTGGCCTCGGTCGGGTGCGCGGTGAGGACCGGCTCGACGCGCATGCGGTTGAGGCGCTTGGCGATCTGCTTGTCGGTCAGTCCGGCATCGACCAACGCGCGGAGGGCGCGACCCCAGGACCCCGGATCGGAAGCGAGCCCGTGCTTGTCCTCGCGGAGGCGCTTGGACTGGGCCGAGGCGTTTTCCTCGACCATGTTCAGGAGCTGGAAGGCGATCGAGTAGGCCTGCACCCCGCGGTAGGAGAAGATCTGCACGCCCCGCAGCTTGCGCTTGCCCATCCACGGCAAGGTCCCGGCGAGATCCTTGTGGTCGAGCTGTTCGAGCACCTCGACGAAGCACGTCATCATGAAGTCGAGGTCCTTGTCGACTTTCTTAAGCCCGCGGGCGAGGTCGTTGCTGATGGCCATGCGACCGCAGTCGTAGCATGGGGCGCCGAATGCTCGCAACCGCAAACCCCCGCGGCTTGCTTCCGCGGGCAAGCTTGCTTTGTTGGAAAACAGCCATGGCGGACCTCCGGATCACCCTCCCCGACCTCTGGCAACAAGACGCCTTGCGCGCCCTCCGCCAAGGGGAGGATGTCGTCATCCAGGCCCCGACCGGCGCCGGGAAGACCTTCGTCTTCGAACTGCTGATCCGCGGGGGCCACCGGGGGCAGGCGGTCTACACCGTGCCCACCCGCGCCCTCGCCAACGACAAGCGGGCGGAATGGCTGGCCCAAGGCTGGGACGTGGGCATCGCGACCGGCGACGTGAGCGAGAACCTGGACGCCCCGGTGGTGGTCGCGACCCTGGAGACGCAACGCCAGCGCTTCCTCGAAGGCCGCCACCCCTCCTTGCTCGTGGTCGACGAATATCAGATGCTGGCCGACACCCGCCGGGGCGCGTCCTACGAGACCGTCCTGGCCCTCGCTCCGCCGGAAACCCAGCTCCTCCTGCTCAGCGGCAGCGTCTCCAACCCGCAGGCGGTCGCCGAATGGCTGCGGGGGCTCGGCCGAAGGGTCAGCCTGATCCAAGAGCACACTCGGCCGATTCCGCTGGAGGAAGTCTCCCTGGACGCGATGGAGACGCGCGAACCCGCCGGCGTGAAGGGGTATGTCGCGAGGGCGGTCATCCGCGCGGTGCTCGCCGACCTCGGCCCGATCCTGGTCTTCGCCCCCCGCCGCCGCGCCGCCGAGCAGATCGCCCGGGACATCGCGGCTGGCCTGCCCTTAGGCAATGGCCCGCAACTTTCCCCCAGCCAACGCAACCTCGCGGGCGATGACCTCAATCGACTGCTCCGCCAAGGGGTCGGGCTCCACCACAGCGGGCTCACCTTCGAACAGCGGACCGGACTCATCGAACCCTGGGCCAAGGCGGGCAAGCTGAGCGTGGTCGTGGCCACGACGGGCCTGGCCTCGGGCATCAACTTCTCCCTGCGCTCGGTGCTCGTGACGGACCGGCACTACGCCGCCGACCACGCAGCGCGGGAGATCCGTCCGGACGAGCTGCTGCAGATGTTCGGCCGCGCCGGCCGGCGGGGCCTCGATGACCGTGGTTTCGCCCTGTGGACCGGCGACAGCCCCCGTCTCGGCGAGGCCAAGCCGCTGCAGCTCAGGCGAGCGGAAGGCCTGGACTGGCCGGCGTTTCTGTCCGTGATGCGGCGCGCCGAGGATCCGCGCGCGGCGGCGGACAGGCTGGCCAAGGCCCTGTTCACGCGCGAGCCGATCGACCTTGCGCTGGATCGCCTCGACGATGACGTCGCGCCGAGCGACGGCCCTGAGCCGGCCACCGGCGCGACCCGCCAGATTCACGAGATCCTCGGGCGCAACGGCACGTGGCAACGCGAACGCCCGACGCACTTGGTCCCGCTTTCGCAGGCCCTGATCTACGTCAAGGAAGCCTGGCATCCGGCGCTGTCCAAACCCGACTCGCTGCGCGCCCTTCCGTACGGGACGCCCTGCAAACTCGTGACGGGCGAAGAGGTCCGCTACGGACGGGCCATCACGCTGGCGCACTTCCCCAAGGAGACCGGCGCCTCGCAGCTCACGCCCGCGGATTGGCTGCTCAAGGCCCTGCGCAGACAGGAAAACGGCCGCAGCCGGCCGCGCACCTGGAAACTGGAACTCCTCGAAAAAGAGATCCTGCCCTTGCTCCCGCTCCTCACCCAAGGGGGCGTCGCTTACGGCGGCCTCTTCCTCGGCCGAGACAGCGTCCAAGTTAAGCTGGATTACTCGCGCGCCGACGTCCGCGTCTGGCCCGACGCCGACAACCATCCGCTCATCAATCCGCCGCGGCGTTCCGTCGCCAAGCAGGACATCAACCTCCGCGAAGTCCTCGGCGGCGGCACGCTCCACACCGCGCGCGCCGGCCGGCTCTGGAAGAAACTCGGCCTCATCGACGCCGCCGGCCGGCCAACCGAACGCGGGGCCGTCGCCTCGCTCTTCCAGCACGGCGAGGGGCTCGCCGTCGCGGCGGCGCTCGAGGACCAGGCC
>SYID01000045.1 GCA_005798925.1 Verrucomicrobiota bacterium | reverse complement strand
GTTCACGGCTGCTAAGGTGAGCCGGCGGACCCGACTGGCGAGAGGGAAGGGTGCTAACGCTTGCAGGTCGGCCCGACTCTTTTAGGATGCCGCCATGGACCTTTCGGATTTCCGCAAAGAGTACGCCGCCCACGGCCTCGACCGCCACGAACTGCGCGACGATCCATTGGTCCAGTTCAAGGCCTGGTTCGATCAGGCCAAGACCGCCGGGGTGGTGGAGCCGAATGCGATGGTGCTCTCGACGAACGGCCTCGACGGGTTCCCCTCCTCCCGGACCGTGCTGCTCAAGGCCGCCGATGAGCGGGGTTTTTCCTTCTTCACGAACTACTCCAGCAAAAAGGGCGCCGAAATCGCGTCGAACCCCCGGGTGACCCTGCTTTTCCCGTGGTTCGCCCTGGAGCGACAGATTCATATAACTGGCTCACTGACAAAGACTTCCGAGGAAGAATCGGTGGCCTATTTCGCCCGTCGCCCCTACGGTAGTCAACTAGGCGCCTTGGCCTCCGACCAGAGCGATGTCATCATCGACCGGCAGGTCCTGGAGTCGCGTCTTGCCGCGTTGCAGGCCAAGCACGCCGAAGGCCAGGTCCCCAAGCCGCCGCATTGGGGTGGGTATCGCCTGATTCCGACGAGTTTCGAGTTCTGGCAGGGTCGGACCAACCGACTGCACGACCGGTTCCGATACACCCTTAAGTCGGGGGCTTGGGAGATCGTGCGGCTCTCGCCTTGAAGGTCGGATAGGATAAGCCCGCCTAATAGGGATATCCTTGGGTGCTTACTCTGGGGCGGGGGGTGCTCGCAGGATTGACCATTCTTCAGGGAATCGTTCACCAATCGGTTCCTGCGTCTAAATGCGCCCTCTTTTCTTCCTCAGTCTCCTGGCCCCGGCCTTCGTTCTTGCTAGCGAGGAAGGCGTCAATCCGAAGGCGACCGACCTTTTCGAGCTCGGCGGCATCCCAGTCTCCAATTCGATCCTGACCACTTGGATCCTCACGGCCCTCATCATCCTCGCCATCCGCGTCCTTGTCGGCACCCCCAAGATCGTCCCGAGCAAGGGTCAGGCCCTGGTCGAGAACATGGCCTCGGGCTTGCGCGACGCCCTCGAGCCGATCGTCGGGAAGAGCATGATCGGCAAGGTCTTCCCGACCCTCTGCGGCTTCTTCGTCTTCATCCTCCTGATGAACTGGAGCGGCCTGCTCCCCGGAGTCGGCACCATCAAATACGGCGAGCCCGGCCACTGGCTTGACGCGATCCGCCCGGCCACCTCCGACCTCAACACCACCCTGGCCTTGTCGGTCATCTCTTTCGTCGCCTGGACTTATTTCGTGCTGCGCTACGCCGGCTTCAAGGTGCTGATCTTCGACCTCTTCGGCAACAAGGCCGACAAGAAGGAGCTGAGCTTCCCGATGTGGATCATGTTCCCGATGTGGATCATGCTCAGCTTCATCTTCCTGGGCGTCGGCGGCATCGAGGTCGTCTCCATCGCCTTCCGCCTCATCTCCCTTTCGTTCCGACTCTACGGCAACGTCTTCGGCGGCGAGAACCTGATCCACGCGCTCGGCGGCATCGCTCCGTACGTCATCCCCGCCGTCGCGGGCCTCCTCGAAGTCCTCGTCGGCCTCATCCAGGCCTTCGTCTTCACGCTGCTCTCCGCCGTGTACATCGGCCTCATCTGCAATCACGAAGGCGGCCACGACGACGAGCACGCCCACTGACCTTTTTCGCTTTCGAGGCGCGTGACCTGCCGGGAGTCCCCCGGCGGCGCGCCAAGGAAAAACCAAACAACACAACAACATGATCATCGCTGAAATCACTGGTTCCCTCCCCGCCGCCGCCGGCTGTCTCGCCGCCGCCATCGGCGTGGGTCTCGTCGGCGCCAAGGCCGTCGAGTCCGTGGGTCGCAATCCCGACGCGTCCGGCAAGATCCTCGTCCAGTCCATCCTGGGCATGGCTCTCGCCGAAGCCGTCGCGTTCTACGCGATCTTCCTCGCGAAGTAACCGGTCACGTGGCGTGGCCCCGCGAGGGGCCCGCCACTTCTCTTTCCCAGCGCCGATCCACACCCTCCTTTCAAAGTCCTCACCATGACCTTCCTCTCCGCTCTCCTCGCCGCCGACGCCGCCAAGGCCGCCGCGCCCGGCGCCGGGTCTTCCGGCCCCGTCGACGACATCATCCATCTCTTCGGCTCCTTCGGCGTCGATAAGGCCCACCTGATCGTCCAGGTCGTCAACTTCGCGCTGCTCGCCGCCGTCCTCTACAAGTTCGCCATCAAGCCCGCCCTCGGCCAGCTCGAGGAGCGCATCCGCCAGGCCGAGCAGCTCCAGAAGGACCGCGCCGCCGCCGAAGCCCAGCTCGCCTCCGCCCAGAAGACGGCCGAAGCCCGGCTGGTCGCCGCTTCCGACGAGGCCGCCAAGATCCTCGCCGACGCCCGTAATTCCGCCAAGGCCGCCGTCGAGGCCGCCCGCGCCGAAGCCCAGGCCGCCCAGACCGAAGTCATCGCCAAGGCCAAGGCCGCCATCGAGGCCGACCGCGTGAAGATGATGAACGAAGTCCGCGGCGAAGTCTCCCGTCTCGTCGTCGAGACCGCCGCCAAGGTCCTCGAGCAGAACCTCGACGACGCCACGCGCGGCCGCCTCAACGAGGCCGCCGTCAAGCAGCTCGCCCGCTAAGCACGCCTTCTTCCGATGTCCGCCGCCTCCGTCCGAGCCGAAGCCAAGCGCCTCCTCGCCCTTTCCCTCGAGGGCGGAGCGGTCTCGTCCGACCGCGTGGGCGCCGTGCTGGCCGCGCTCGCGAAGTCCCGTCCGTCCCACCAGCTCCGCCCGCTCCTCCGCGCCTACCTCGCCAACGTCCGCCGCGAGCTCGCCCGCGGCGAAGCCCGCATCGAGCACGCCGGTCCGCTGTCCGCGGCCGACGCCGACGCGATCGCCGCGCACTTCACCAAGGCCCTCGCCCGTCCCGTCCGTCCGGTCGCCCGTCGCAACGACGCGCTCCTCGGCGGCTTCCGCGTGCGCGTCGGCGACGACGTCACCGACCTCACGGCCTCGCTCCGCCTGGCCAATCTCGCCAAGTCCCTTTCCTGAACACCTCCCCCAACCTTAACCCGCTTTACTAAACACAATGAGCAACGCGATCGACCAGATCCAGAAAGCCATCGCCGGCCTTGATACCCGCGCCGGCAAGTCCAACGTCGGCACCATCGTCTCCCTCGCGGACGGCGTCGCCTCCATCGACGGCCTCTCGGGCGTCATGATGAACGAGATGATCGAGCTCCCCGGAGGCCTCCAGGGCGTCGCCCTCAACCTCGCCGAAGACACCGTCGGCTGCGTCGTCATGGGCGACATCTCCAGCCTCAAGGAAGGCATGGAAGCCAAGACCACCGGCCGCCTCCTCTCCATCCCCGTCGGCAAGGGTCCCATCGCCTCAAGCGAACGCTACCCGGTCGAGAAGATCGCCCCGGGCATCAGCCCCCGCAAGTCCGTCGACCAGCCGCGGCAGACCGGCATCATGGCCATCGACCCCATGAACCCGAGCGGCCGCGGCCAGCG
>SYID01000044.1 GCA_005798925.1 Verrucomicrobiota bacterium | reverse complement strand
GGCGGCTTCGCCAAGGAGGAGATCCCGATCGAGAAGGGCGAGCCCCTCGCCATCGAACTCGCCTCGTTCACCGCGTGCGTCCGCGACCGCAAGAGCCCGAAGGTCAACGGCGAACTCGGCCGTACCGCTCTGGCGGTCGCCATCCAGATCACCGAACAGATCCGCGCCGGCATGGCGCGCAAATGAGCGCGTTCCCGGCCATCCCGGCGAGCTTCGACCGTCCCCGCGGGGGCGCGGTCGACGTCCTCGTCGTGGCGGGCGAGCATTCCGGCGACCAGCACGCCGCCAAGGTCGTCGCGGACCTGCTCGCGGCCCGTCCGGGCCTGCGCATCGCCGCTTTCGGCGGACCGCAGCTCCGCGCCGCCGGCGCCCAGCTGCTCTTCGACATGACCACCTTCTCCGCCGTGGGCATCGTCGAGATCCTGTCGGCGTATCCTTTCTATCGTGGGCTCTTCCGCCGAATGGTGGGCTGGACCAAGCAGTGGAAGCCCAAGGTCGTGGTCCTCGTCGACTATCCCGGGCTCAATCTCCGGCTCGCGAACGAACTGCGCAGGGGAGGCATGTCCCGCGCCGGCGGAGGCGAAACAGCCGTCCTGCAGTACGTCAGCCCCCAGCTCTGGGCGTGGAAACCCAAACGTCGTTTCACGATGGCGCGCGACTTGGATTCGGTCGGCACGATCTTCCCATTCGAGCCGGAGTGCTATGCCGACACCGAGCTGGACGCGCGTTTCGTCGGCCATCCGTTCGCGGACAAGGAACACGTGCCCGGACTGCGGCATGACCCGGACGGCCCCGTGCTGCTCCTGCCGGGCAGCCGGCCCAAGCCTGTCCGGAAGATCTTCCCCTCGCTCGTCGAGGCCTTCGCGCTATTCCGCCGCCACCATCCTAAGCGACGCGCGCTCGTGCTGCACACCGGCGGCGAAGTGCATGCCGAGCTCTACCGGCTGCTCGCCGAGTATGGCGACGAAGCCAAGGGCATCGACCTGCGGCCGGTGTCGGAAGGGCCGGCCGCCGGCTGCGCCGCGCTGGTCAGTTCGGGCACCATGTCGCTCACCGTCGCGCTGGCCGGCATCCCGGGTGCCGTCGTCTATCGGGCCAACCCGCTGACCTGGGTGATGGGCCGCTACCTCATCGCGGGACGCGTCGATCATCTCGGCATCGCGAACATCCTCCTCAGGCGGCAGGCCTGGCCGGAGCATCTCCAAGGCGCCTGCGAACCCGAAGCCCTCGCCTCCCGTCTGCGCGCCTGCGTCGAAGGGCCTGAGCCGCGGGCGCAGGCCGTCGCCGACGCCGCCGAGCTCCTCACGCTGCTTTCCGCGAAGTCGGGCTCCACGCCGGCGGAGTGGGTCGCCTCGTATCTTCCGAAGGAAACCCGCCCATGAAGATCGCCGTCCTCGGATGCGGATACGTCGGCGCCGAATTCGCCCGGCAGGCCAAGGCGGCGGGGCACGACGTCCTCGGCGTCGTCCGGTCCCAGGCCTCGTGCGACAAGCTGCGCGCCGAAGGCCTCGCCGCGGAAGCCTTCGATCTCCATGCGGGCGACTGGTCGGCCTTGCCGGCGCGTTTCGATGCCGTCGTCTACGCCGCCAGCACCGGCGGCGGCGGGCCGGAAGCCTATGCGCTGGCCTACGATGTCGGCGTGAAGCGCGCGCTCGCCTGGGCCCGCGATGTCGGCGCGCAGGCCTTCGTCTTCACCAGCTCCACCGGCGTGTATCGTCAGGATGACGGACGGATCGTCGACGAAGAGAGCGTCGTCGGCGGAGCCCCGACCGCGGACGCGATCCTCGGCGGCGAGCGGGCGGTCTTGGATTCCGGTTTCGCCAAGGCCCGCGTGCTGCGCTTCGGCGGACTGTACGGTCCGGGCCGGCATCACATGGTCGATCAATTGCGGCGCGGCGACCATGTCATCGGCGGACGCGTCGACCATTACATCAACTATCTCCACCGCGACGACGCGGCGTCTTCGATCCTCGCCGCGCTCGTCGCCGGTCCCGCAGGCGCGCGGGTCTATAACGTCGGCGATGGTCATCCCGTGACGAAGGAAGCGCTCGCCCGCTGGATCGCGGAGCGGCTGGGTCAGTCCGCTCCGGTGTTCGATCCGAGCGCGCCCGCGGGTCCGCGCATGGCGAAAGGCGGCCGGACGCAGCCCAGCCGGATCGTGGCGACGGGCCGGATCCGGGCCGAGCTCGGCTGGAAGCCCGCTTTTACGGATGTTTTCCAAGGTTTGGCCCCTTTCCTAGGCTAAGTCACCCATAGGGGTGTTGCGGGGTCTTACCCCGTTAGCCACGGAACCGTAACAATCGCATGAGAGGATGCCGTCGCATTCGCACCTTCTCATGAACCACCGCATCAAGCAGTTCTTCGTCGCCGCCGCCTCCCTCGGTTGCGCACTCACCGCCGCCGCCGCCGAGCGGAATCCCGCCCTCGACCTCCTGGTCAAGAAGGGGATCATCACCGCCGAGGAGCGCGCCCAGGCGCTCGAACAGGCCGCCGTCGCCAACCTTCGTTCCGGCCCCCGCGAGATCCCTTGGTACGAGAAGCTCTCCATCGACGGTTACACCCAGGTCCGTCACACCGAGCAGATGAACGACGCGGCCTACCTCACCGGCGGCCTGCCGGCCGACCGCTCCGTGGATCCGAACCAGTCCCTCATCATCCGCCGAGGCCGCTTCAAGCTCTCCGGTGATTTCGGCCGCGTCTATCTCTACACCCAGTGGGACGTCGCCGCCAGCGTCGACTCCGGCACCAGCCGTAACTTCGGCCTGCAGACCCGCGACATCTACGCCGACATCGCCCTCGACGAAGCCAAGGAGCACCGCATCCGTATCGGCGTCTCCAAGGTCCCTTACGGTTGGGTGAACCTCCAGTCCTCTCAGAACCGACTCCAGATGGAACGTCCGGAAGCTCTTAACTCGGCGGTCGAAGGCGAGCGCGACCAGGGTATCTATTACATGTATGCCAACACCGAGGACCGCGCCCTCTTCAAGAGCCTCGTCAAGGACGGCTTCAAGGGTTCCGGCGACTATGGCGTCTTCACCGCCGGTTTCTACAGCGGTGCCGGCCTCAATCGCGCTGACAACAACGGCGAGGTGCACAGCCTGATTCGCCTTAGCAAGCCTTGGGTGGCCGCCAGCGGTCAGATGTATGAGGCGGGCATCGGCGCTTATGCCGGCCGCTTCAAGGTGACCACCGATCTCACCACCGGCACGGGCCTCCCGGGCGGCGTCTCCAAGACTGTCCTCGACGCCAACATCAACGCCAACGACCGTCGCGACCTCTCGGACGGCTTCGTCGACCGCCGCGCCGCCGCGACCTTCATCATGTATCCGCAGCCTTGGGGTATCGAGGCGGAGTGGACCACCGGTCAGGGGCCGCAGCTGAACGCCGACCGTACCGCCGTCACCACCCAGAGCCTGCACGGCGGCTACATCATGGTGAACTATCGCCACAAATACGGCGAGCAGTCCGAATTCATCCCCTACGTCCGCTGGAACTACTTCGACGGCGCCCGTAAATTCGCCACCAACGCCCCCCAGATGTGCGTCAATGAGATCGACCTCGGGTTCGAATGGCAGTGGCGCAAGGAAGTCGAGCTGCAGCTCCAGTATACGCTCGCGGACGAGCGCTCGAACACCAGCACCGCGATGCCGACGGTCATCTCCGGCTCCCGCCGTCTGGCGCTCCAGCTCCAGTTCAACTACTAAGCCTCGCGTCTGAAGGATGTGCTCCGAGGGCCGGCTGGGCAGCCGGCCCTCTTCCTTTGGCAAGCTCGCCGACCAGCCCGGACCTTGCGGTCCGGGCTTTTTCATATCCATGATAGGACATGGCGGACGTCTATACTCGCGCCGAGCGCAGCGCCCTCATGGCCAAGGTCCGCGGGCGTGGGAACCTCACGACCGAGCAGGCTCTGGCGAAATTGCTGCGGAGGCAGGGCTGGTCCGGCTGGCGCCGGCAGCAGGCCGTCCGTGGTCGGACCGCCGCCGGCGAACGGTTCCAGGTGCGCCCGGACTTCGTGTTCCCCGTTCGGCGCCTCGCGGTGTTCGTCGATGGTTGCTTCTGGCACGGCTGTCCGCGGCATGGCACGCGGCCGCAGGGCAACGCCGCCTTCTGGCAGGCCAAGTTCCGGCGGAACCATGCGCGCGATCGGCGCGACATGCGGCGCCTGCGCCGCGCCGGGTGGCAGGTCGTCCGCCTCTGGGAGCACGAACTGCGGCCGAAGGCCCGCGGTCGTTTGCTCGCGAAGCTCAGCCGCCTCTTCGGGCGGACACGAAAAAGCCCGGCCAGGAGGCCGGGCTGATCGGGCGGTCAGCCGCCGGGCTCAGAGCGCGCGGTAGTTAGGCGAGGCGTTGCCCGTGCCCTTGGCCTGTTCGCGCAGCCGACGGTTCTCTTCTTCGAGTTCGGCGATGCGGGCCAGAGCCGAGGCCAGCTTGGCGTTGGCATCGCGCAGGGCGGACGAGGCGGCTTCGAGGTCGGCCTCGGCCTTCTTCTGGCGGGCCAAGGCGTCCTTGAGTTCCGAGCCGTCACGAAGGCGGGCCAGTTCGGCGGTCAGTTCGTTGACACGGTTGGCGGCGTCAGCCTTGGCCTTCTCGAGTTCGGCGGCCTTGACGGTGGCCTTGGCCCCGTCGTCCTTCGCCTTGGCGAGGTCGGCGACCAGTTGGACGGCGGCCTTGGCGGCTTCGTCCTTGGCCTTGGCGAGGTCGGCGGCGGCTTGCTTCGAGGCCGCTTCGGCCGATTGCCGCAGGGTGGCGATCTCCTTGGCGGCTCTTTCCCGGGCGTCCTTCAGTTCGCCGGCGTTCTTCACGCGGGCGGCCGTGGCCTCGTCGGAGATCTTCTGGGCGCGCGCATTGGCCTCGGCTTCGCCGCTCCAGGTGACGATGGCGATGCCTCCGAAGGTGGCGGCGAGGAGGATGAGGATGATTTCGCGGGTCTTCATGACTTGGTTGAAAGCATCCTTGTCCGCCTTGCCATGCGGGTCAAGAGCCTACCCCCGCCTCAGGACAGGCGGTTCTTGTAGTCCGCATAACCGAAACGTCGGATCACGTGGATCTTGCCGTCGACCGGGTCGAAACTGGCGATGGCCGGCAGGGGCACCCCGTTGAAGGTCGTGTTCTTCACGAACGTATAATGGGACATGTCCATGAACACCAACCTCTGACCGACCTGGAGCGGCTTGGCGAAAGAGTAATCCCCGATGACGTCCCCGGCGAGGCAGGTGGCGCTGCCGAGGCGATAGGTATGGGGCAGTTTGCCGGGCAGGTCCGCGTCCATGATGTCGGCCCGGTAGGGCATCTCCAGCGTGTCCGGCATGTGGCAGGTCGCCGAGACGTCGAGGATCGCGATGTCGACGCCGTTATGGACCAGATCGAGGACCGTACCCATCAGGACGCCGGTGCCGATGCCGATGGCTTCGCCGGGCTCGAGGTAGACCTGGATGTGCCGGCCCCAGCGCTGGCGGAAACCCGTGATCACGCGCACCAGGCGGTCGAGATCGTAGCCTTCGCGGGTGATATGGTGGCCGCCGCCGAAGTTGACCCATTTCAAGCGCGGGATGAACTCGCCGAACTTCGCCTCGAAAGCCGCGACGGTCCGTTCCAGGACGTCGGCGCCCTGCTGGCACATCGTGTGGAAGTGGAGGCCCTCGAGTCCTTCGAGGTCGTCGGCCGACTTGATCTCGGAGCGGAGCGTGCCTAGGCGGGAGCCGGCGGCGCAAGGATTGTAGAGCTCGACGTCGACCTCGGCGTGCTCCGGGTTGACGCGCAGGCCGAAGGAGAGCTTACGGCCGGCGGACAGCGCGGCGGCCTTATGGCGCTTCCACTGCGTCGGCGAGTTGAACGAGATGTGGTCGGCGACGCGGAGGAGGTGGGCGAACTCCTCGTCCTTGAAGGCCGGCGAGTAGGCGTGGACTTCGCCGCCGAATTCTTCGCGGCCGAGGAGCGCCTCGTGGATGCCGCTGGCGGTCGTGCCCGCGAGGTGCTGCGCGATCAGCTTCGCTTCGCTGAACTGCGCGAAGCCCTTGAGGGCGAGGAGGACCTTGGCGCCCGAGCGGTCCATGACCGAGCGTAGGATGCGGAGGTTCTGTGCCAGCAGGCCGCGATGGAGCACGTGGCAAGGGCTCGGGACCTGGCTCAGGTCGATTTTCCGGAAGGCATCGGTGAGGGCGTCGGACACGGCGTCGAAGTTGGGTGCGTCGAGGGGCGGCGCAAACGAAAAGCCCGCTTCGCAGCGGGCTTCGGGGGCGGCCGTTCAGGCGACCGGGAGCTCCTTCACGTGCCAGGGCAGGCCGCGCTTGTTGAGCTGGTCCATGAACGGGTCCGGGTTCATCTCTTCCATGTTCCAGACGCCCGGCTTGAGCCATTGGCCGCCGGCGAGCATCGCGCCGCCGATGGCGGCCGGGACGCCCGTCGTGTAGCTGATCGCCTGGGATTTCACCTCGGCGTAGCATTCCTGGTGGTCGCAGACGTTGTAGATGAAGACCTTGCGGGGCTTGCCGTCCTTGACGCCCGTGATCTCGCAACCGATGCAGGTCTTGCCCTTCGTGCGCGGACCGAGCGAGGCCGGGTCGGGGAGGAGCGCCTTCAGGAACTGGATGGGGACGATCTGGTGGCCCTGGAACTCGACGGGGTCGATGCGGGTCATGCCGACGTTCTCGAGCACGCGCAGGTGCGTGAGGTAGTTCTCGGAGAAGGTCATGAAGAAGCGGATGCGCTTCAGGCCCTTGATGTTGATGGCGAGGGATTCGAGCTCCTCGTGATAGAGCAGGTAGCTGTCCTTCGGGCCGACGACCGGGTAGTCGTACACCCACTTCACGGAGAGCGGGTCGGTCTCCTTCCACTCGCCCTGCTCCCAGAAACGGCCGCGCTGGGTGATCTCGCGGATGTTGATCTCCGGGTTGAAGTTCGTGGCGAACTTGTAGCCGTGGTCGCCGGCGTTGGCGTCCATGATGTCGATCGTCTCGATCGTGTCGAAGAGGTGCTTCTGGGCGTAGGCGCAGAAGACGTTGGTCACTCCGGGGTCGAAGCCCGAGCCGAGGAGGGCGGTGAGGCCGGCCTTCTGGAAGCGCTCGCGGTAGGCCCACTGCCAGGAGTATTCGAACTTCGCGAGGTGCGGCGGCTCGTAGTTGGCCGTGTCGACGTAGTGGATGCCGGCGTGGAGGCAGGCGTCCATCAGGTGGAGGTCCTGGTAGGGCAGGGCGACGTTGATGAGCAGGTCGGCGCCGAAGGACCTGATCAGGGCGACCGTGGCCTTGACGTCGTCCGCGTCGACCGCGGCGGTGCGGATCGTGCGTCCCGTGGCGGCCTTGACGTCGGCTGCGATGGCCTTGCACTTGTTCTCGTTGCGGGAGGCCAGCATGACCTCCGAGAAGGACTCGGAGTTCATGGCGCACTTGTGGGCGACGACGTTGCCGACGCCGCCGGCGCCGATGATCAGGACTTTCTTGCTCATGGGTGAGTGATTTCTGTCCACTCGGCACGGAGGGGGAAGCAAAAAGGATGCACAGTCCCGCCAAGGCCGGATGGCGCCCAGGTGACGGCGGCCGGGCGGTCCTTTCCGGACCGGCGGACCGGTCGGAAAGTAAACCCTTTTGGCTGGCGGGATGGGCGGGACTCGAACCCGTGACCTCCGCAGTGACAGTGCGGCGCTCTAACCAACTGAGCTACCACCCCGGTAGCCAAAAGGAAGGGTAACAAAGGTTTTGGGGAGGGGGTCTGTCAAACGGAAAACCGACCCAAATTAACCCCGAACCTGGCCTTGGCCGACGATTTCGAACTTCCAGGTGGTCAATTCGCGGATCCCCATGGGGCCGCGGGCATGCAGGCGGTCCGTGGAGATGCCGACTTCGGCGCCGAAGCCGAACTCGCCGCCGTCCGTGAACCGGGTGCTGGCGTTCCAATACACGCAGGCGCTGTCGATCTGGGCGAGGAAGGCGCGGGCGGCGGACTCGTCGTCCGTGATGATGGCGTCGGAGTGGTGCGAGCCGTAGTCCTCGACATGCGCGACCGCCTCGGCGAGGCCGGCGACGATCTTCACGTTGAGGATGAGGCCGAGATGCTCGGTGCGGAAATCCTGTTCCGTGGCGGCCTTGGCGCCGGGCATCAGCGGCAGCGAGCGGGCGCAGGCGCGGACCTCGGTCCGCTTGGCGGCCAGGGCGGCGGCCATCTTCGGAAGGAATTCCGGGGCGACGGCCGCGTCGACGAGCAGGGTCTCCAGGGCGTTGCACGCGCTGGGGCGCTGGCACTTCGCGTTGAGCACGATCTGTTCGGCCATCGCGAGGTCGGCCTGCGCGTGGACGTAGGCGTGGCAGATGCCGGCGTCGTGCTTGATGACGGGGACCTTGGCGGAATTGACCACCGCCTCGATGAGGCCGGGGCCGCCGCGGGGGACGATGATGTCGACGATGCCGCGCAGGGAGCCGAGGGCGGGCACCGCTTCGCGGTCGGTGAAAGGCAGGAGCGTGACGGCCTCGGCGGGCAGGCCGGCGGCGCGCAGGCCGTCCGCGAACGACTTCGACAGCGCGATGTTCGTGTGGATCGCCTCGCTGCCGCCGCGGAGCACGCAACCGTTGCCGGACTTCAGGCAGAGGGCGGCGGCGTCGACGGTGACGTTGGGGCGCGACTCGAAGATGATGGCGACGAGGCCGATCGGGACGCGACGACGGATGATGCGCAGGCCGTTGGGGCGGGTCCAATCTTCGGTGACTTCGCCGACCGGGTCGGGGAGCTTCGCGACGGCTTCGCAGGCGACCGCGATGTCCTCGAGGCGGGCGTGGTCGAGGCGCAGCCGGTCGGTCATCGCGTCCGTGAGGCCTCTGGCCTTGGCGGCGGCGAGGTCCTTGACGTTGGCCTCGAGGATGGCGGCTTCGTCGGCGCGGAGGGCCTGGGCGGCGGCGCGCAGGGCGGCGTCGCGGACGGCGGTCGGGGCGAGGGCGAGGGCGCGCGAGGCCTTCTTGGCCGTGCGGGCGATCTCCGTCACGCGCTGGAGGAGGTCGCTCATTTCTTCTGCAGCGAGAAGCGCGTGCCGAGCTTCTTGCCGTCGGCGAGTTCGAGCAGGACTTTCTCACGACGGCCGCTGGCGATGACCGTGTCGACGCCGCCTTCGGCCGCGATTTCCGCGGCGAGCAGCTTCGTGACCATCCCGCCGACGTTGCGTTCGGAGCCCGCGCCGCCGGCGAGGGCGCGCACGGAGTCGTCGATCTTGCGGACGGAAGGGATGAGGTCGCCGGTGCCGTCGGACTTCGTCATCAGGCCTTGGATGCCGGACAGGATGATCAGCAGGTCGGCGCCGACGAGGGCGGCGACGTGGGCGGAGAGGCGGTCGTTGTCGCCGACCTTGATCTCTTCGTCGGCGATGGCGTCGTTCTCGTTGATGATCGGGACGAAGCGCTTACGGGAGAGGAGGAGGTCGAGGGTCGCGCGGGCGTTGCGCGTGCAGGCGCGGCTGTCGAGGTCCCAGTAGGTGAGCAGCATCTGCGCGCCCAGCAGCTTGTGGCGGCGGAGGTGCTTGCCGTATTCCGACATCAGCTCGGGCTGGCCGACGGTGGCGCAGGCCTGGAGTTCGCGGGCTTCCTTCGGCCGCTTCTCGAGGCCCATGGCGGTCATGCCCGCGGCGACGGCGCCGGAGGTGACCAGCACGACCTGGATGCCGCGCTGATGCAGGCCGGCGACCTGATCGACGATGCGGCCGATCTGGACGCGGTCGACCTTGCCGTCCTTGCGGGTGAGGAGGCCGGAACCGAGCTTGATGACCCAACGTTTCGCCATGGCTGTGAGGCGTCGACCATAGCCGAGGGAAAACGCCGTTGTCCAGCGTCAGAACGCCGTCCTCAGAACGAAGGCGGCTGCAGGCCCACGGCGAGCCAGCCTTTCGGAGCCAGGACGCGGCCCTGCGGGGTGCGGACCACGTAGCCTTCCTGCACGAGGAAGGGCTCGTGGACTTCCTCGAGCGTGTGGGCGTCCTCGCCGATGGCGGCGCCGATGCTGCTCAGGCCGACGGGGCCGCCGTCATGCTTCTCGGCCATCGCGCGGAGGAAGCGGTGGTCCATGTCGTCGAGGCCGTGCTGGTCGATCTCGAGGAGCTCGAGGGCCGCGGCGGTCACCGCGGCGTTCGCCTTGCCGCCGGCGCGTTCGAGGGCGTAGTCGCGCGTGAAGCGCAGGAGGTTGTTGACGCGGCGGCGCGTGCCGCGGGCGCGGCGGGCGATCTCGTCGGCGCCGCCTTGGTCGATGTCGAGGCTGAGCAACGCGGCGTTGCGGCGCACGATGCTGAGCAGCTGTTCGCGGGTGTAGTAGTCGAGGCGCGTCTGCAGCGTGAAGCGGCTGCGGAGCGGGGCGGTGAGCAGGCCCGTGCGGGTCGTCGCGCCGACGAGCGTGAACTTCGGCAGGTCGAGGCGGACGCTGCGCGCGTTCGGGCCCTGGTCGATCATGATGTCGATGCGGAAGTCCTCCATCGCCGAGTAGAGGAACTCCTCGACCGTCTTCGGGATGCGGTGGATCTCGTCGACGAAGAGGAGGTCGCCCTCCTGGAGGCTCGTGAGCAGGCCGGCGAGGTCGGAGGCCTTCTCGACGACCGGACCGGAAGTCACGCGGATCGGGCGGCCCATCTCCTCGGCGAGGATCATCGCGAGGGTCGTCTTGCCCAGGCCGGGCGGGCCGTGGAGGAGGATGTGGTCGAGCGAGCGGCCTTCGCGGCGCGCGGCGCCGATCATCACGCGCAGGCGTTCGACCGTGCGCTGCTGGCCGACGAAGTCGTCGAGCTTCGGGGGCCGCAGCGCGGCGTCGAGCGAGCGGTTCGCGCGGGACACGGCTTCCTTGCCGGCGGGCGGCTGGGGGTCATCGGGCGAATCCTTGCGGGCCATGGGCGCAAGGTGCGGGGTCGGGGCGAATTGGCAACCCTCAGTCCTCGGCGAAGCCTTTCGGCAGCGCGGAGGCGGGGAGACGTTCGACGTCGGCGCCCAGGGCGCGCAGGCGTTCCTCGAAGCGTTCGTAGCCGCGGTCGAGATGGTAGAGGCGCTGGACCCAGGTCTCGCCCTTGGCGACCAGCGCGGCGAGGATGAGGGCCGCCGAGGCGCGGAGGTCGGACGCCATCACCGGCGCGCCGGAGAGCGGTCGGCCGCCGGCGACGGTCGCCGTGGCGCCTTCGATGGCGATGTCGGCGCCCATGCGCTGCAGTTCCGCCGCGTGCATGAAGCGGGCCGGGTAGATCTTCTCGGTGATCGGGCTGCGGTCGTCGACGAGGAGCTGGAGGGCCATGAACTGGGCCTGGAGGTCGGTCGGGAAACCCGGGTAGGGCTCCGTGACGATTTCGACGGCACGCGTCGGGCGGCCGTGGGCACGGATGAAGTCCGGACCGGTCTCGATCTGCACGCCCGCTTCACGGAGCTTGTCGAGGAAGGCCGTGAGGTGCGCCGGCTCGCAGTGCGTGACCGTGACGTCGCCGTCGGTGATCGCGCCGGCCACGAGATAAGTGCCGGCCTCGATGCGGTCGGCGATGACCGTGTGGTCGCAGCCATGGAGGGCCTCGACGCCTTCGACCTCGATGACGCCGGTGCCTTGGCCGCGGATCTTCGCGCCCATCCGGATGAGCATCGCGCAGAGGTCGACGACTTCGGGTTCGCGGGCGGCGCATTCGATGCGCGTGACGCCGGGAGTAAGCGTGGCGGCCATCACGAGATTCGCCGTGCCGAGGACCGTGCTGCCCATCGGGCCGCCCATCGGGACCGTGGCGCCGCGCGCCTGGGAGGCGTCGACCTGCACGACGCCTGCTTCGACGCCGACGACGCAGCCGAGGGTCTCCAGCCCCTTCAGGTGGAGGTCGATGGGGCGAGGGCCGATGACGCAGCCTCCCGGAATCGCCATCTCCGCCCGGCGCAGGCGCCCGACGAGCGCGCCGAGCAGGCAGACCGACGCGCGCATCTTGCGGACGAGGTCGTAGGGCGTCCGGTGGGAGAGCTTCTCCGCGCGGATGGTCCAGACGCCGGGGGCGGGGTTCGCGACCGCCGCGCCCTGATGGCCGAGGATCTCGGCCATGTAGCGGACATCGCTCAGGTCGGGCACGTTGCGCAGCGTCACCTTCTCGCCCGTGAGGAGCGAGGCGGCGAGCAGCGGCAGCGCGGCGTTCTTGGCGCCGGCGGCGCGCACGGAGCCCTTCAGCACGTGACCACCGCGGATGCGCGCGACCTCAAGCATGTCGGGTAAAAGAAGCGGGGGCGCCGGTCGGCGCCCCCGTCAGTTCAGCCTTCGCGAGGACCGTTGCGAGGACCGCGGTCGCCGCGGAATTCGCCGCGACCGCCGCGCGAGCCGTCACGGCCGCCCCGGGAACCGCCGCGGAATTCGCCGCGACCACGACCGCCGCGAGGACCGCGGTCGGAGCGTTCGCCGCGGGGTTCGCCGCGCGGAGCGTAGGGCCGGGAGGAGGGCACGAAGACGGCCTTGTCGGGGATGCCGAACAAGGTGGCGAGCTTGCGCTTCACCGATGCCCAGAAGCCGATGGGGGCCTGGACCGGGATGACGACGGGCTCGATCTGGATGCGCGGACGCTCTTCGCGCCGCGGGCGTTCTTCACGACGCGGACGATCGCCTTCGGGACGCGGTTCGCGGGGTTCGCGGCGCGGGCCGCGTTCGCCTTCGGCGCGGGGCTCGCGTCGGGGACGATCGCCCTGCGGGATGCCGGGCTGGCGGCCTTCTTCGGCGAGACCTTCGGGACGTGGTTCGCGGGGTTCGCGGCGCGGGCCGCGTTCGCCGTCGGGACGACGCTCGCGCGGGGCGCGCGGTTCGGAGGCAGGCTGCTTCGCGCGGTCGCCCGAGAGGTTCTCGGTCAGCTGCGAAGGGTCCTCGACGACGCCGATGGACGGGCGGGCGGCCTGGCCGTTGGCGGCGGTCGGGGCGACGCCACGGGGCGCGCCACGACGACCGAACTGCTTCGGCGTCGTGATGGTGCCGGGCTTGGCGGCGGGTTCGGACGAGGCCCCGATCACGGAGAGCGGAGGGAGTTCCGCGTGGGCGGACTCCAGCTTGGCTCCGTTGAGGCTGGCGGCGGGGGTGCGGACTTCACTGGCGCCTGCGTCCGCGGCGGGCTGGTGGGCGGAGACTGGCTCCTGACCCTGGGTTTCTTCTTGGCTCATGTTGCTTATGTTGGGGCGGCCTTCGTTGTGGCCGACCGGATGATGCGGCCGTTCCGTTGTGGAGCGGCGACGCGGTTTGTCGGACCCTTGGTGACGGAGGACGAACCTCCTTGGGGTGCCGAAATGACCCGGGAGAGACCCCCGGAACCCTTGTGAATAACTACCCCCTCTTGGTTAACAACAAGAAAGTCCCTCAACGGGCCTCTTCTGTGAACCTTTGTTCACGAATCAGCACGATTTTGACGATTCCTTGGTAGGAGAGGGTCTCTTCCACCTTCAGGCGGAGGCGGCGGGCGAGCTCAGTGGCTCCGAAATCGTCCACTTTGCCCGGGTCGACGATGACCCGGAGCTCGCGGCCGGACTGGAACGCATAGGCTTCGCGGACCCCGTCGAAGCCTAAGGCAAGCTCTTCGAGGCGGCGGACGCGCTGGGCGTAGGACTCGAGGGTGGAGGAGCGCGCTCCGGGGCGGGATCCGGAGGCCGCGTCGGCGATCATCACCAGCGGGGCGTACACGCTTTCGCTTTCGACTTCACGATGGTGGGCGGCCACCGCGTTGACCACGCGGGCGTCTTCGCCGAGGCGCCGGAGCAGGGCGGCGCCGGCCAGGGCGTGGCTGCCGCCGGCTTCGGCTTCGATCGCTTTGCCGAGGTCATGCAGCAGGCCCGCGCGCTTCGCCGGGATCGGGTCGACGCCGATCTCGGCGGCGAGCATCGCGCAGAGCTGCGCGACCTCGATCGAGTGGGCGAGCGTGTTCTGGTTGGCGGACAGCCGGAAGTGCAGGCGACCCAGCAGCTCTTCGACCGAGGCGTCCATCGGCGGCAGTCCCAGGTCGCGCACGGCGTCGCGGCCCAGGCGGCGCGCGTGCTTGAGCACTTCGTCGCCGGCGACGCGTACGCTGTCCTCGATGAGGCCGGGCGAGATGCGGCCATCCTTGACGATGCGTTCGAGGGCGATGCGCGCGACCTCGCGGCGGACCGGGTCGAAGCACGAGACCATCGCCAGGCCCGGCGTCTCGTCGATGAGCAGGGTCGCGCCGGTGATCGGCTCGCAGGTGCGGATGTTGCGGCCTTCGCGGCCGATGAGGCGGCCCTTCATGTCTTCGTTGGGCAGCGGGACGGAGAGCGCCGTCGCGTCCTGGGTGGTCGAGGTCGTCAGCCGCTGCATCGCGGAGAGCAGGGTGAGGCGGGCTTCGTCGGCCACGTCCTGTTCGACCTGGTCCAGGAGACCGCGCCGGAGATGCTGGGCCTCCTCGCCGTATTCCTCGCGGAGGCGGTCGAGCAGGAGGGCGCGGGCTTCGTCGGGCGAGACCTTGGCGAGGCGTTGGAGCTCCCGGAGGAGGTGGTCGCGCTGGCGGGCGTTCTCCCGGGAAAGTTCGGCGGCGGCGGCGGCCTCGGCGGCGGCGTCGGCTTTCGCCCGGGCCGCCTCGCGTTGTTCGGCCTCGGCCCGGGCGTGCAGTTCGGCGGCTTCGACGGTCGCTTCCCGTCGGGCCAGCTCGATTTCATCGCGCAGGCGGGCCTCGCGGACGGCTCCCAGGGTGTTTTCACGCCATTTGGCCACGGCGTAGGCCACGATGGCTCCGGAGGAGAAGGCTACGGCGGCGAGGATGCTTTGGTCGGCGGCGACAGGCATGTTCGTCGTGTTCTCCGGAGGTCCGGGCGCCTACGCTTGCCGACCACGCTTCTTCGGCAAGCCCTTTCGGGAGGTTGGCCTTGCCTCCGGGCCGCGGCCGAGGTTGCCTCCGGCATGTCCCGAAACCTTGACGAAGTGCCTTCGCCGGCCGCGATCTGGTGGGATAATTTCGCCAATTTCGCCTGGCGGACGGACTGGACGCAGGTGGTGATCGTCCTCTTCCTGAGTTCGCTCGGCGTCGTCGCCATCCATTCCGCGGGGAGCGCGCGGGAGTCGACTTTCTACCGGTCGCAGATCGTCTTCGTGGCCGTCGGCTGGGTCGCCTACTGGGCGGTCTCGGCGATGGACTACCGCATCATCCAGCGGTATGCCCGGCATGTCTTCCTCGCCAGCGTCGCCTTGCTGGTCCCCGTGTCCCTGTGCGCGCTGGCCAAGGCCGACCTCGGCGGCTTCATCCGTAGCATCAACGGAGCCCGTCGGTGGATGGATTTCGGACCTTTTTCGATCCAGCCCTCGGAGTTCGCGAAGGTCGGGGCCCTGGTCTTCCTGGCGGCTTTGCTGGCCCGTTCGCCGATCGGGACCTTTCGCGCGACCTGGCCGACCGTCGTCCGTTGCCTCGGGGCCGCCGCGGTCCCGTTTGTCTTGATTTTTGTGCAGCCGGACCTAGGGTCAGCGCTCATCTACCTGCCGCTTTCATTCCTGCTCCTTTTCGCCGCCGGCCTGGCCCCCAGGTTCTTCCTCGTGGCCGGCGTCGTCGCCGTCTTGCTGGCGGGGACGGTCGCCTTGGATCTGCGCGAATACGCGGCCCGGATCGACCAATACGCCAAAGCCAATCCGACGGCCAAGGACCCGGTCCGCGCGGTCCGCGGGCAGCATGAGGCCCAGGCCTGGTTCTTCCTGCTCAAGGATTATCAGCGTGAGCGCATCATGTCTTTCGTGGCGCCCGAGGTGATCGACCCCAAAGGGCTCGGCGTCACCTGGAACGTCAACCAGGCCGTCATCGCCGTCGGCCGCGGGGGCTTCCGGGGGCAAGGCATCGGCAACGGCACGCAGGCGCGTTTCGGTTACCTGCCGGAAGCCGCGGCGCACAACGACTTCCTTTTTTCCGGGATGGCCGAGGAGATCGGCTTCACCGGCGGACTCTTGGTGATCGGCGCTTTCGCCCTGCTGTTCTGGCGCGTCGTGCGAACGGCGGCCCGGGCCGCGGACCGTTTTGGTTCCCTGCTGGCGGTCGGCGCGGCGGTCGTGCTCGGCACGCACGTCGTGATCAACGTCGGCATGAACATCGACCTGATGCCCGTCACCGGGGTCCCCCTTCCTTTCCTCAGCTACGGAGGGTCTTTCGTTCTCAGCTGTTTCCTGCTCCTTGGACTAGTCCAGAGCGTCCACCGGCATTCGGCCGGCGGCGGCGAAGACGGAGGCTCTCCGGCAACCGGCTTAACCGCCTGACCGAGATGCCCGACAACACCGAACCCGAAGATATCCACGACGAGCCGCCCGAGGGCGGCGAACAGACCTCCCCGATCGACCAGCGCAAGCTGGCCGACGAGGCGGCCAAGCGGCGCAAGGAACTCCCGCTCCTCCAGCGCATCGTCAAGCACTTCTCCAAGGACCGCGCCGTCTACCGGGAGCTCGTGATCAACGCCGAGACCCTCGAGAAGCGGGTCGCGCTCCTCACCAACGGCGTCCTCGACAAGTTCGAGATCGAGCACAAGGGAGAGAACCGGATGGTCGGCGCGATCTTCAAGGGGCGCGTCCAGAACCTCGAGGGCGGGCTCAAGGCCGCCTTCGTCGACATCGGCCAGCCGAAGAACGCCTTCCTGCACTATTGGGACATGCTCCCCGCCGCCAACGACTCGCAGGTCGAATTCATCCGCGACAACGAGTCCGCCGAGCAGAAGCAGCGCAAGGCCCGCTATCAGGCCAAGGACATCCCGCAGCTCTTCCCCGCCGGCTCCGACATCGTCATCCAGGTCGTCAAGGACCAGATCGGCACCAAGGGCCCCCGTTCGACCACCAACATCGCGCTGCCGGGCCGTTACCTCGTCCTGATGCCCTTCAGCGGCGCCTGCGGCGTCTCCCGCAAGATCGAGGAATCCTCCGAGCGCGAACGCCTCAAGGACATCCTGCGCTCCCTGACCATTCCCGAGGGCATGGGCGTCATCATCCGCACCGCCGGCGAGGGCAAGCAGGCCCGCTGGTTCGTCCGCGACCTGCACATGCTCCTCAAGCGCTGGCAGGCGATCGTCGAGAAGATCAACGCCCCGGACCGCAAACCCGTCCTGCTCTATCAGGAGCCCGGCCTGATCGAGCGCACCGTGCGCGACTTCCTCACCGAGGAGGTCGACCGCATCCTCGTGGACAACCCGGACGACTTCAAGCTGGTGCAGGACCTCGTGGGCGAGGTGTCGCCGCGTTCCCGCTCGCGCGTCGAGCTCTACGCCGACCCGATCCCGGTCTTCGAGCGCTACAACATCGAGCGCCAGATCGAACAGCTCTTCCAGCGTCGCGTCCCGCTCCCGAGCGGCGGCGAGATCGTCATCGACGAGACCGAGGCCCTCACCGCCATCGACGTCAACACCGGCGGCCACCGCGGCAAGGACGGCGCCAAGGACGGCAACTTCATCACCCAGGCGAACCTCGAGGCCGTCACCGAGGCGGCCCGCCAGATCAAGCTCCGCAACCTCGGCGGCCTCATCATGATCGACACCATCGACATGAAGAACCCGAAGGACCGGAAGAAGGTCTTCGACGCCCTGCGCGACGCGATGGAGGACGACCGCGCCAAGCACCAGATCCTGCCCATCTCCCAGCTCGGCGTGCTCCAGATGACGCGCCAGCGCCACACGGAGTCCAACACGACCTCGATGTACACCGCCTGCCCGCATTGCCAGGGCCGCGGCATCGTCAAGAACCCCCGCACGGTCTCCGTGGAGATCCAGCGCAAGCTGCTGAGCGTCATCCGCCGCCTGCGCGAATCCGCCGGCCCCGAGAAGGAGCTGGAGATCAACATCCTGCTGCACCCCGTGAACCTGGAGCGCATCATCACCGAGGACCGCGAGTTCTTCCGCGATCTCATGAAGTCCTGCAAGGTTCGCCTCGGCACCAAGCCCGACCCGACCTACAGCATCGAGGCGTTCAAGCTCTTCGACGGCGCCGGCAAGGAGCTGCGCTGAGGTCCGTCCGCGAGGCTCGGTCACGAGGCCTCCGGGTTCGCCCGGGGGCCTCGTCGTGTCAGGACCGCCGGCGGCGGGCGAGCAGGCGCAGCCCGTTGAGGCAGACGAGCACCGTGCTGCCCTCGTGCACCGTGACGCCGACCGTGAGCGGGGCGCCGCGGAAGATCACGTAGGCCGCCATGCCGAGGGCGGCGCCGATCGAGACCAGGACGTTGAAGCGGATGGCCCGCCGGGCGCTGCGGCTGAGCTCGATCGCGTCGATCAGCCGTCCGAGGCGGTCGTCGGTCAGGACGAGGTCGCTCGATTCCAGCGCGGCGTCGCTGCCGCGGCCGCCCATGCCCACGGCGACGTCCGCGGCGGCGAGTCCCGGGGCGTCGTTGACCCCGTCGCCGACCATCGCGACGACGTGCCCTTCCGCGGAGAGCCGGCGGATCGCGCCCATCTTGGCGTCCGGCGTGAGCGCCGCGGCGTAGGCCTGGACGCCGACCTGGCGCGCGGCCACGGCGGCGGCTTCCTCCCGGTCGCCGGTCAGCATCAGCGTGCGGATACCGCGCGCGTGCAAGGCGGCCAGAGTCGCGCGGCTCTCGTCGCGGATGCGGTCGACGAGCGTCGCGCGCACCGTCACCGCTCCGTCGGAGGCCCATACCTCGCTGACGATGGCGCCGGCTTCTACGGCCGCGGGGGGCAGGGGGCCGCCGCCGACGAACTCCCGGGTGCCGACGCTCCAGCGGACGCCGGCGACGGCCCCGGCCACGCCTTGGCCGGGCGCGTTGGCGACACCTTTGGTCTCGAGCAGGTCGGCGCCGGCGGCGCGGCAGGCCCGGACGATCGCATCGGCGAACGGGTGGGTCGTCGCCGCTTCCAAGGAGAGCAGGGCGCTGAGCGCGCGGCGCCAGTCGGCGCCGGCGGGGAAGACTTCCAAGGCGGCCACGGTCGGTTCGCCGGCGGTGAGCGTGCCGCTCTTGTCGAAGCAGACGCAATCGACGTCCGCCAGCCGTTCCACCGCCGCGCCGCCCCGGAAGAGGACGCCTTGACGGGCGCCCGCGGCGATCGCGGCGAGGACGGCGGAAGGCACCGAGAGCACCAGGGCGCAGGGACTCAGGACGACCAGCAACGTCATGGCCCGGTAGAGCGGCGCGGCCTGTCCGGCCGCTTCCGCCGGCGAGGTGAAGCGCAGGACGAAGTAGAAGAGGGCGGCCGCCGACAACGTGAAGATCGCATAGGCGTCGCCCCAGCGGTCGATCGCGCGCTGGGCGGGCGCCTTGCTCTCCTGCGCTTCCCGGATCAGGCGGACGATGCGCTGCAGGGCGCTGTCCTGCTCGGCACGCGTGACCGTCACGACCAGGCGGCCCCAGGCGTTGAGGGTGCCGCCGGAGACCGCGCCGCCGGGGCGTTTCGGCGCCAGGACGGCTTCGCCGGTCAGGGTCGATTCGTCGACCGCGCTCTCTCCGGACAGGACCGTGCCGTCGGCCGGCACCAGTTCGCCGGGCAGCACCACGACCAGGTCGCCCGGAAGCAGCGAAGCCACCGGGACGGCGGCCTCGCGGCCGTCGGCGTCCAGGCGGCGGGCCTGTTTCGGGGCGCGGTCGAGCAGCGCGTCGATCGCGCCGCGCGTCCGATCCATCGCGAAATGTTCGATGGCGCCGGCCGTGGAGAAAAGGAAAAGGAGCAACGCGCCCTCCTGGGGCGCGCCGACCAGCCAGGCCCCTCCGGCCACGATCAGCATGAGCAGGTGGACGTCGACGCGGCGGGCCCGCAGCGCCGCCCAGCCTTCGCCCGCCGCGTCCCATCCGCCGGCGACGCAGGCGACGGCGAGGCAGGCGACCGACCAGGGCGAACCGGCGACGCCGCCGCGCTCCGCGAGCCACGCCAGCAGGCCGAAGCCGCCGCTCGCGACGGCGAGGACGGCGAGGCGACGCCATTCGCCCGGCGGATCCGGTTCCCTTCCTGGCGCTGGCTCGCTCATGCGCCGATGCTGTCTTCGCCGGACCGCGCGGTCAATCGCTCGCTCCGTCGCGGAGCGTATCGATTTCATGTTTACGAAACGCATCGCACGCGTCGGCCGGAGCACGTCCCGGCGACATGAAAGTTTCCTCTTGCGCAAGCGCAGTTAATACCTATCACTTGTCATCAAGAGTTGACCGCAACGTGACGAACCGAACCGAAACCCCGAGCGAAAGCCTGATCACCGTGTCGCTTCCCCCGAAGCTCCACTCCGAAGTGGTCGCCTTCCAGCATCGGTCCGGCATCAGCACCTTGAGCGAAGTGATCCGTCACGCGCTCGATCGTTACGACGACTCCCGTCCTTCCCTGGAGACCACCCGGTCCCGCCAGGTTTCTTTCCGCGTACCGTCGGAGCTCCGTACTCGCATCACCCGCCAGGCGCGCAACGCCCGGGTGAGCGTGGGGCGTATCGTCAGGGTGGCGCTTCAGGCGCTGCCCTCAAACCCAACAACGATCCAAAAAAAGGACACACCTATGGCTAAAAAGAAGGCTGCTGCTAAGAAGAGCGCCAAGAAGGCCACCAAGTCGAAGAAGAAGTAATTCTTCTCTGACTGTTCCGTCCTTCGGGGCGGATGGCGCCGGCGCTCCCGGTCATCGCAAGGACCCTCGCAAGGGGGTCCTTTTCTTTTCCCGGGGTCTTCCGGGCGTATTGGCTTGAAACCGCCCCCCGGAACAAGGTTTCTTATCCCCTACTTCCCATGAGCTCCTCCGCATCCGGCCGCATCACCATCGCCCACGGCAAACTCACCGTCCCGGACCGTCCGATCGTCCCTTTCATCGAAGGCGACGGCACCGGCCCGGACATCTGGCGCGCCTCCGTCCGCGTCCTCGACGCCGCGGTCGCCAAAGCCTACGCCGGCAAGCGCAAGATCGAGTGGCTTGAGGTCCTCGCCGGAGAAAAGGCCTTCAAGCAGACCGGCAACTGGCTGCCCGAGGAGACGCTCACCGCTTTCCGCGACTACCTCGTGGGCATCAAGGGCCCGCTGACCACCCCGACCGGCGGCGGCATCCGTTCGCTCAACGTCGCCCTCCGCCAGCAGCTCGACCTCTACGTTTGCCTCCGTCCCGTGCAGTGGTTCACGGGCGTTCCTTCGCCGGTGAAGAATCCCGGCAAGGTCGACATGGTGATCTTCAGCGAGAACACCGAGGACATCTACGCCGGCATCGACTTCGAGGCCGGTTCCGAGATCGCCCTCAAGACCCTCGAGTTCATCAAGACCAACTTCCCCAAGGAATTTAAGAAGATCCGGTTCGGTGGTGAGCAACCCGCCACCGTCGGGCTCGGCCTCAAGCCGGTCTCCCGTCCGGGCTCCGAGCGCCTCATCCGTTCGGCCATCCAGTACGCCATCACCAACAAGCGCAAGTCGCTGACCCTCGTCCACAAGGGAAACATCATGAAGTACACCGAAGGCGCCTTCATGAAGTGGGGTTATGACCTCGCCAAGAGCGAGTTCGGCGCGGTCGAGATCGACGGCGGCCCTTGGTGCAAGATCCCCGAAGGCAAGCCCGGCGCCGGACTTGTCATCAAGGACGCCATCGCCGACATCACCCTCCAGCAAGTGCTCACCCGCCCGACGGATTTCGACGTCATCGCGACCCTGAACCTCAACGGCGACTACCTCTCCGACGCGCTCGCCGCGCAGGTCGGCGGCCGCGGCATCT
>SYID01000043.1 GCA_005798925.1 Verrucomicrobiota bacterium | reverse complement strand
TCGAGCTCGCCGGCGGGCACGAGCTTGCCGTCCGGTCCGGCCTCGAGGCGCGAGTGGGTGACGACCGCGCACTCCTTGGCGAAACCGTCGACGTGCGCGGCCTCCTTCTGGATGTAGCTGACCGGGATGAAGAGAGGGAAATACGCGTTCACGTGGCCGGTCTCCTTGAACATCGCGTCGAGGTCGCGGTGGATGTTCTCCCAGAGCGCGTAACCCCACGGCTTGATCACCATGCAGCCGCGGACCGGGCTGTTCTCGGCCAGGTCGGCGTGGCGGATCACCTGAAGATACCACTCCGGATAATCTTCCTGACGGGTCGGGGTGATCGCGGTCTTGGGCTTGGCGGCGGGCTGCTGGGACATAAGGTCAGTAAAGAGCGAAGGCAGGCCGAAGGGCAAGACGGGAGGGCTCCGCCCAGGACTTGGGCTAGGGCCGGGGCTAGGGCTAGATTGAAAAGGAGGAAGGCTGAAAGCGCGGCAGATATGATGCGCAGTTACCAACAGCCTTCACTATCCCTGGCCCAAGCCCTAGCCCTGCTTCATTCAGGCTTTCTTCGCTTTCCAGAAACGCGGGCGGCCGCTCATGTCGGGCAGGCCGGCGGACTCCGCGTAACCGAGCCGAGAAGACAAATCGGCCAACATCGGGTGCTGGCCGATGCCGGTCTCGCAGAGCACCCAGCCGCCGGTGCGCAGGAATTTCGGGGCGGCGGTCAGGATACGGCGCAGGTCGGCGAGGCCTTCGTCGGACGCGATGAGCGCGGACTTCGGATCGAACTCGCGGACTTCCGGATCGGCCTCGGCGACTTCGGCTTCGGTGAGATAAGGGGGATTCGAGACGATCAGGTCGTAGGCGTCGGTGACCGCGGCGAACCAATCGGACTCCGCGAAATTGACGCGCTCGGCCAGGTTGCACTGCGCGGCGTTCTCGCGGGCGAGGGCGAGGGCATCGGCCGAACGATCGACCGCGTCGACTTTCCAGAGCGGACGCTCGGCGGCGAGGGCCAGCGCGATGGCGCCGGAGCCCGTGCCGAGGTCGAGCGCGCGCACGGCCTGGTCTTCCGGGAACAGCGCGAGCGCGAGGTCGATGAGCTCTTCGGTCTCCGGACGAGGGATCAGCGCGCGCTTGTCGGACTTCAGGACGAGGTCGCGGAACTCCGCCTTGCCGACGATGTGCTGGAGGGGTTCGCGGTTGCCGCGGCGGACCGTCAGGTCGCGCAGGCGTTTCACTTCCTCGTCGTTGAGCAGGCGTTCGAACTGCAGATAAAGGTCGAGTCGCTTCAGCCCGAGACCGGCGGCGAAGAGATGCTCGGCCTCCAGGCGCGGTTTCTCCAGGCCCTTGCGCGCGAGGAACTCCGCGGCCTTCTTCAGCGTCTCCAGGAGGTTCTGCATCAGCGGGCGGCGGCGCGGGTCAGGCGGTCGTTGTAGGCGGCGCCGATGCCGGCGGGGGGCGCGAGCTCGGCGTGGATCGTCTCGTAGCCGCGGGCGTCGAGCCGGCGGAGCAGGTCGAAAAGATTGCGCGCGGCCTCCTCGGTCGAGCCGTCCTCGGAGAGCAGGAAGACGTCGGCGCGGCCGGGCGGGTCGGCGCGGCGGCCGAGGAAGACCACCGCCGAACGCAGGTTGGCGATGACGGGCAGCGTGCCGTGCGGAAAGAGCGCGACGCGGGTGGCCGGGCTGTAATGGCGCTCGAGCATGCCCGGGGCGTCCTGCGCGGCCTGCTGGTTCGCGGCACGCGTGACCACCTCGATCTCGCCGAGGAGCGCGCGCAGCTTCTCGAGCGGGATCGGTCCGGGACGAAGCAGGCGGGCGCGGCCCGGCACGGAGAGGTCGAGGATCGTGGATTCGACGCCGTGGGCGCAGGCGCCGCCGTCGACGATCCACGGGCAACGTTCGCCGAGGGAATCGCGGACGTGCGTCGCCTTCGTCGGGCTCACGTAACCGAACGGATTGGCGCTCGGCGCGGCGAGCGGGCGCCCGGCGAGACGCAGCACCTCGCGGAAAAGCGGGTGGGCCGGGATGCGGACCGCGACGGTGTCCTTGCCGGCCGTGACGAGATCCGGCACGACGGACTTACGCCGCAGCACGACCGTGAGGGGACCCGGCCAGAGGTGAGCGAGCTTGGCCAGCCGCGGATCTGGGTCGGCGATCTCGGCGAGCGCGGCCTGGTCGAGCACATGGACGATGAGCGGATCGAGGAGCGGGCGGCCTTTGATCGCGAAGACCTGGGCGAGCGCCGCCGGGTTCGTCGCATCGGCGGCGAGGCCGTAGACCGTCTCCGTCGGCAAGGCCACGCAGGCGCCTTGACGCAACAACTCGGCCGCCCGGGACAGGTCGGCGGCGGCGGAAGTCAGGAAGCTGGAGGCGGGCGGGGACAAGGCGGCGGAGGTTACGCGGACGGTCAGCGGGAGTCCCGCCCGATTTATCGGGAGGCGTCGCCGGGGGCAACCTCCCAGACCAGGCAACAAAAAAGCCGCCTGCGGAGGCGGCCCGGGGAAGTCGTCGCGAGGACGATTACTTCATCGTGATCATATTGCGGGCGCGCTTCACGGCCTTGGCAATATGACGCTGCTGGCGGGCGGTGAGGCCGGTCAGCTTGCGGGGCAGGATCTTGCCCGTCTCGGTGACGTAGCGCGTCAGGGCCTCGGGCTCGGTGAAGTCGAAGTCCAGAGGGTTGCGGGAGCGCTTGAGCTTACCTTCGGTGGTCATGGGAGGTTTGGAAGTAAGGGCGGAAGGACTGAGGGCAAGGAGAAATGGGGTGCGCCAGAAGTGCAGGGGTGGGGGCAGGGATAGGGGTAGAAAGTGCAAAAATCGGCCTATTCAGCTAATTTATGCTTAAACCAAGCCCTATCCCCGGCCCTGTCCCTAGCCCTAATCAGGCCCTTTTGACCGCGATCAGGAACTCTTTGTTACCGTCCCCGCCTTCGATGGGAGAGAGGATCACCCCGAGGACCTGCGCGCCCGGGAGGCCTTGGGCGACGGCGGTCAGGCCGTCGACCACCCGGGCATGGATGGCCGGGTCCTTGATGATGCCCCGGCCCTTGTCGGCCTCGGCCTTGGTCGCCTCGAACTGCGGCTTGATGAGCGCCACGAGATGGCCGCCCTGCCCTACCCGCTGCCAGGCGATCGGCAGGATGAGGCCGAGCGAGATGAACGAAAGGTCCATGACCACGATGCCGTAGGTCGGGTGAGGCAGTTCGACGTGATTGATCTCCCGCGCGTTGAACTTCTCGAGGTTCCGGATGCGCGGGTCGTTGCGGAGCTTCGAGTGCAGCTGCGCCGTGCCGACGTCGACGCACGTCATGCTGACGACGCCGCGTTGCAGCAGGCAATCGGTGAAGCCCCCGGTCGACGCGCCCACGTCGAGTCCGTGCAGGCCTCCGACGGAGATCTTGAAATGATCGAGCGCGCCGGCGAGTTTCTCGCCGCCGCGGGAGACGAAACGCGGCGGCTGGTCGACGGTGAGCACCGCGTCCTCCGGGAAGGACTGCGACGGCTTGCTGACCACGGCGTCGGGCCCGGAGCGCACCTTGCCGGCGAGGATCAGCGCCTGGGCGACCGAGCGGGACGGCGCGAGCGAAAGCTTCAGCAGCAGTTCGTCCGCGCGCATCCTGCCGGGCTTAGCGGCCATCGTTCAGTCGAGGAAGCCCGTGAGGGGCGAGGTCGGTTCGGCCTTGTCCGAACCGACGCCGAGACCGGCCTCGCGGGCGGCGCGGCCGGCCTCCACCGCGAGACGGAAGGCGCGGGCCATCGCGACGGGGTCGCCCGAGGAAGCGATCGCGGTGTTCACCAGGACCGCGTCGGCGCCGAGCTCGAGGGCCTCGGCGGCGTGCGAAGGCGCCCCCAGGCCGGCGTCGACGATCACGGGCACGCGCGCCTGTTCGATGATGATGCGCAGGAAGTCGCGCGAGAGCAGACCGCGGTTCGAGCCGATCGGCGCGCCCAGCGGCATGACGGCGGCGGCGCCGACTTCTTCGAGGCGCTTGGCGAGGACGGGATCGGCGTGGATGTAAGGCAGGACCGTGAAGCCCTTCTTCACCAGTTCGCGGCAGGCCTCGAGGGTCTCCACCGGGTCGGGCATCAGGTACTTCGGATCCGGGTGGATCTCGAGCTTGAGCCAGGATGTCCCGAGCGCCTCGCGGGCGAGCTCGGCGGCGAAGACGGCCTCCTTCGCGGTCCGCACGCCGGACGTGTTGGGCAGGATGAGATGCTTCTTGGGGTCCAACGCGGACAGGATGCCGTCGTCGGCCGCGCCGAAGCGCACGCGCTTGACGGCCATCGTGACCACTTCGGCGCCGGAGGCGTCGAGCACGGCGCGGAGCTGCGCGGCGGAGGCGTACTTGCCCGTGCCCGTGAGGAGGCGCGAGGCGAAGGCGCGGTCGGCGATACGGAGCGGAGACATCGGAGCCTGCACAATCCGGGACTCTCCGGGGTTGTCCAGCCCTCGCCTCGGGAAACCTAGCCGCCGACGGCTTCGACCAACGTTTTCGCGGCCGAAACCGGGTCGTCCGCCAGGGCGATGGCGCCGCTCACGGCGATCCCGTGGGCGCCCAGGGAGCGGACGGCGGGCCAGTCGGCCGCCGTCACGCCGCCGATCGCGAAGCACGGCAAGGGCGCGGCGGCGCCGACGAGGGCCGCGAGCGACTCCGCGGTGTGGACCGAGGCGAGCCGCTGTTTGCTGAGAGTATGGCGGAACGGGCCGACGCCGGCGTAATCGACGCGCGCGCCGGCGCAGCGGGCGAGGTGCGCGGGTTCGTTGAGCGTGACGCCGACGATCGCGGCTTCGCCGAGGAGGGCGCGCGCGGCGGCAGGCGCGGCGTCGTCGCCGCCGAGATGCACGCCGTCGGCTTCGGCGGCGAGGGCGATCTCCGGCGAGTCGTTCACGATGAACAGCGCGCCGGCGTCGCGGCATAGCCCGACGATGGCGCGCGCCTCGGCGAGCCAGGCTTCGGCGGCGAGGCCCTTCGCGCGCAGCTGGATCCAGCGGACGCCGCCTTCGAGCGCGGCGCGGGCCTGTTCGCGATGCGTGCGCGGGGCCGCGTCGAGCGTCAGGAACTGCAGGCGCGGGAACACGTCTAGTAGGCGCGCTTCAGCTTGCGGGCTTCCTTGCCATGCCAGGCGCGCTCGAGGTCGAGGAAAGCGCGGACCGGGTCAGGCTGCTTCCAGACCGAACCGATGAAAGCGATGCCGTCGAACCCCATCTCGCGGGCCTTGGCCGCGTTCTTCGGCGTGATGCCGCCGAGGGCGTGGACCGGCGCGCCGCCTTCGGCCTTCCACCGGCGGAGGATGACCTCGAATTCGCGGAGCGTACGGCGCGGGCGATGGTCCTTCTTGGACACCGATTCGAAGATCGGGGCCAGGAAGACGTAGCCGCAGGCCTTGTCGGTCGAGCGCAGCTCGTCATAGTCGTGGCACTTCGCGCTGACCACGGCGTGCTTCGGCCAGCGGCGCGGGACGCGTTCGCCCGGGTGCATCTGGAAGCCGCCGAGGCCGCGGGTCTCCACCAGGCCCGGCTCCTCGCCGAGGACGATGCGAGGCAGGTAGGCTTCCGGCAGGCCGCGCAGGAACTGTTCGTAGTGACGCAGCTCCCAATCCTTGCGGACCTGGACGTGGAGCCGGCTCAGGCCGGCGTCGAAGAGGCGGCGCACGACCTTGGGGTCCCAGCTCCCGTCGTTGGGGGTGAGCAGGACGAGGTTCTCCGGGGCCGGGGCTTCCGGCTCGCTGACGAAGAGACCTTTGATGAACTTGAACATGAGAGGAGGTCAGCCGCCTTGGGCGGCGCGAATGACAAGGACGCGGGCGCCCTCGGCGAGGGCATGGGCGGACCAGCGGGAGCGGGGCACGACCTGCTCGTCGACCGCGGCGGCCACGGCGGGCTCATGGGCCACCCCAAGTTCGGCGAGCAGGTCCGCCAGCGTCCGGGCGGCGGTCTCTTGGGGCTCATCGTTGACGGTCACGCGCATGTGCGGACGACCCTGTCCCGCGACGGGCGGGCTGGCAAGCGGAGGTTTGGGGTTGCGGGGGCGGGCGGGCGGGCTTGGCTGAAAGTCATGAGAACCCTGCGCCTATGCCTGCTGTCCGCCTTGGCCGTCGTGGCCGCCCTCGCATCCTCTTCCTGCAATAACCAAGAACAAATGAAAGACCCCGCCTCCGCCGCCCCGACCCCCCGGGCGATCATCCACACCAACTACGGCGACATGACCGTCGAGTTCTGGCCCGACGTCGCTCCGCGCACCGTCGACAACTTCCTGAAGCTCTCCCGGGAGAACTTCTACAACGGCACCGCCTTCCACCGCATCATCAAGGGTTTCATGATCCAGGGCGGCTGCCCGAACTCCAAGATCGGGGCCCGCGGCGTGCCCGGTACCGGCGGCCCCGGCTATCAGGTCAAGGCCGAGTTCAACAACCGTGCCCACGTCAAAGGCGTCCTTTCGATGGCCCGCTCGGCCGACCCGGACAGCGCAGGGAGCCAGTTCTTCATCTGCCACGGCGACGCCTCCTTCCTGAACAACAAATACACCGCCTTCGGCAAGCTGGTCGCCGGCGAGGAAGTGCTCAACAAGATCGCCGCCGTCCAGTGCGTCGGCATGGAGGGCTCCACACCCACGGAACGCGTGGAAATCACCAGCGTGGAGCTCGTCGGAGCCAAATAAGGCTTCCCTCTTTACAGACCCGCCCGACCGCCTTAGACCCATTCTCCCCATGAAATCCCTACGCACCCTCGCGGCCCTTCCCCTGATGGCCGCCGCCGCCCAGGCCCTCACCCTCGACGTCCAGCTCGGCTACGGCAAGCCGAACGCTCCCCTCAACACCGGCACCGCCGCGGACAACACCTCCGTCGTCGGCCTCGGCATCGGCACCTACCTGACCGAGAACTCCCACCTCGGCCTCAACCTGAGCACCCGTGACATTGTCACCGCTGACCCGGTCGACGCCACCGCCCGCACCGCGATCGTCGAATACACCTACGAACTCAACTCCACGGGCGGCATCAAGCCCTTCATCGGCGCCGGCATCGGTTACGGCTGGCTGAAGAACACCTTCAAGTCCACCGCGTTGGCCTCCGACGTCTTCGCCGGCATGCGCTTCGAAGTCTCCCAGACCGTCGACTTCACCCTGACCGCCCGCCTGCACCAGCTCTACAACGTCGACTTCGCGAACGTCGTCGGCGAAGAGAACCGCCAGGTGAACAGCTTCGAAGCGGTCGCCGGCCTCCGCTTCCGGTTCTAAGCGATCGGACTCACCGGACAAAAGCCGCCCGCCGTCGGGCGGCTTTTTTGTGCCCGCAAGGGAACGGACCTCAGGGCTGCAGCAGGCCTTGGTCCTTCATCCACTCGCCGAGCAGGTCCGTCCAGCGACGGGCCGCGAGGCAGCGGTCGGAAGCGCCCCAGCCATGGCCGCCCTTGGCCCAGACATGGACTTCGGCCGAGCCGCCCAGCGACTTGAGGAGCTTCGCGAGCGCCATCGAACCTTCGGCGGGATAAGGATCGTCGGCGCTGTGGGCGAAGAACGCCGGTGCCGGCTTCACGCCCTTGGGCGGCACGACGCCGTCGGGGCCCTCGCGGAGCACGCTGTCCGGCTTGTCCTTCTCGAAGAGATACGCCGGGTAGACCATCACCGCGAAATCCGGACGAGGCGCGCCGGCCTCCGCCGGAGCGTAAGCCACGCGGGCGGCGAGGTTGCCGCCGGCGGAGACGCCGAGGATGCCGACTTTCTGCGGGTCGGCGTTCCACTCCGCCGCCCGGGCGCGGGCGATGCCGAGCATCCGGCGCGCGTCAAGCACCGGGACGACCCAAGGCTTGTCGTTGTCGCGCCGCGGCACGCGGTAGCGCAGCACGACGGCGGCGCCCCCGAAGGCGTTGATCCGGCGGGCCACTTCGGCGCCTTCGTGCTCTTCCGCGAGGATGTTGTAGCCCCCGCCGGGGCAGACGATGACGAGCGGCGCGCCGGGCCGCGCGGCCGGGTAGGCGACGAACTCCGGGATCATCACGTCGGTCCGATGGCCGTTCTTGTTGATGACGCCCTTCGGGTCCTGCCCCGGCTTGGCGGCGCGCGTCTCGGCCGGCGGCGCGCCGTCCCAGACGGGAGCGGGCGGGAGCGGCGCGGCGACGCAGCCGGCGAGGGCGAGGAAGAGGGACGGCAGGAGCAGGGTCTTCATGGGGAAATCATTCGTGACGAAGGGCCTCGATCGGGTCGAGCTTGGCCGCGCGCAGGGCGGGATAGACGCCGGCCACCAGGCCGATCACCACGGAGAAGGCCAGCCCTTCGGCCATGATGACCCAGTCCAAGGTCGCCACCGCGCCCGTCGGGAGCGCCGAAGTGAGGATGAAATTCATGATGGCGACGATGCCGACCGAGACCAGGAGGCCGATGACGCCGCCGACGACGGAGACCACCGCGGCCTCCGCGAGGAACTGCAGGAAAAGGTCCGAACCGCGCGCGCCGAGGGCCTTGCGCACGCCGATCTCGCGGATGCGCTCGTTGATGGAGGCGAGCATCACGTTCATGATGCCGATGCCCCCGACAAAGAGCGAGATCCCGGCGACGCCGCCCAGCGACAGCTTGAAGGCCGCCTCGGTCTTGCGGAAGTCCTCGAGCGTCTGCTCGTTGGTGGAGATCGCGAAATCACGGAGCCCCTTGTGGGCCGAAAGCATCGTGCGCTCGGTCTGCTCGACGGCGTCGCGCAGCTGCTCGGGGTCGGCGATGCGCAGACCCAGGCCGGTCAGACGGTCGCTCCCGTTGTATTTCGTGAGGGCGGTGCTCACCGGGATCAGCGCCCCGCTGTTGCGATAACGCCATGAACCGCCGGACGAACGGGAACTGGCGGAGCGGATCTGCATGCCGGTGCCCTCGATGTTGTTGAGCACCCCGATGACGGTGAAGCGCCGGCCCCGGACCTTCACGACCTTGCCGACGGGGTCGACGTTGGCCGCGAAGAGCTCCGGGACCACCGCCGAGCCGAGCACGATGACGTCGTTCATGTTGAGCACGTCCAGGTCGCTGATGAAGCGCCCTTGGTCCTGGTCGACCCAGCGTTTGGCGACGGGGAGGTAGTCGGCCGTCACCCCGGTGACGTAGGTGCTCGTCTCCCGGTCCTCATACACCAGCTTCTCGTAGCCCACGCGGGCCTCGGGCGAGATGTTGCGCACGAGCGGGACGGTGCGGCGGACGCGCTCCACGTCCCGCATGGTGATGCCCTCGGACAGCTCGGCGAGGTGCTCCTGCTCCTTGGGCAGCTGCTCCCGCGAGACGGTGATCTTCTCGATGCCGCCCATGGCGTCGACGAACTGCCGGAAATTGCCGACCATGCCCTGCACCACGGTCACCATCGCGACCAGCGAGGCCACGCCCAGGATGATGCCCGACATCGAGAGCAGCGAACGGACCTTGTTCGCCCGGAGTTCGCGGAGGCCGTTGACGACCGCCGGCCGGAGCCGTTCGACGAGCCTCATCGGGAGCGGTCCTCCTGGACCAGGCCGGCGCGCATGGAGATGACCCGGCGGGCCTTCTCGGCGACGGAAAGGTCGTGCGTGACGAGCACCACCGTGATGCCCTCCGCGATCAGCGAGCCCAGCAGGTCGAGCACGCGGTCGACGTTGCGCACGTCGAGGTTGCCCGTGGGTTCGTCGGCGACGATGATGGAAGGCGAGCCGACGATGGCGCGGGCC
>SYID01000042.1 GCA_005798925.1 Verrucomicrobiota bacterium | reverse complement strand
TGGCGACCCTGGCTTGGCCCCGTTGGTCCTTGGGCGAAGTCGAGCCTTTCGACGCCTGGATCCTGGGCAGCGCCGTCGCCATCCCCCTCGGCCTGGCCATCGCCGGCTTGGCGGCTTCGGTCTTCGTCCCGCAGGCCTATTGCAAATACGGATGCCCGACCGGCGCCCTCCTGAAGTACGTCCGCACGAGCAGCACCGATGAACGCTGGGCGCGCCGCGACACGATCGCCGCCCTGGTGCTCGCCTTCGCCGCCGTGCTCGCCTTTTTCCCGGGAGCCGACGCGGCGTCCGCCGAACCGGCCGACGCCGCCGCCCTCCGACCGGTCACCGAACTCCATGGCGCCGCCTTCGGGACGACCTGGACGGTCAAGATTCGCGGCGATCAGGTCGACGTCGCGATGCTCAAGCGAGAACTCGAAGCGGAACTGAACCGCGTGGAGTCCACGCTCTCCCACTGGCGCGCGTCTTCGGCGACCTCTGATTTCAACCAACTCGAATCCACCCAGCCCTTCGGCATCACGCCGGAACTCGCCGAACTCACCGAACTCGGCCTGCGTCTCAGCCGCGCCACCGAAGGCGGCTATGACCTCACCGTCGCCCCGCTGACGTCGCTCTGGGGCTACGGGCCCGACGGCCAGCGCCCGACGCCGACGCCCGAGCAAATCAGCCAGGCCCTCGCCCGCGTGGGCTGGACGAAGCTCACCTTGGACAAGGCCAACCTGACGCTGGCCAAACAGCACGAAGGCATGAACCTCGACCTCGGCTCCCTGTTGCAGGGTTACGCGGCGGACCGGGCCGCGCATATCCTGCGCCGCGAAGGCCTCGAGGAATTCCTGATCGAGGTCGGCGGCGAGATCCTCGCGGCCGGATCCTGGCGCGTCGGACTCGAGGACCCCTTCCAACCGCGTCTGATGATGGAGACCATCGTGCTGACCGACCGCGCCTTGGGCGTCTCCGGCCTTTACCGCGCCCAGAAGCTCGCCGCCGGCAAACCGATCTCGCACATCCTTTCGCCGGTCACCGGCCGCCCGGTCGAAACCACGCTGGAACTGGTCGCGGTCTTCCACGAGCAATGCCTGCAGGCCGACGGCTGGTCCACGGCACTCATGTCCGTCGGGTTCGAACAGGCCAAGCTTATCGCCGAACGCGAGAACCTCGAGGTCATCCTCGTGACCCCGGAGAAGCAGGTGTGGCGCAGGGGGAAGGTCAAATAGGGCTAGGGACAGGGCTAGGGCTAGGGCTAGGGCTGGGGTAGAGAGATGACTGAATCGATGACCGAGAGTATTGAGTATGGAGTATCGAGTATCGGGGGAGTGAATGCCTTGGGATAGGGGCAGCACCGCGTGCTGCCCTAGTTTACCGCGGGTAGGGTCGGGACCGCGTCACGACATAGTTGCTGCGGAATGGAGGACTACGTTGAGGACTGAATTGAGGACCGAGTGGAGGACTGAATGGATCAGGCCTGCCACCCGCCACCCGGAGCTGCCACCTGCCGTCTGAAACGGGAAGATGACTGAATCGATGACCGATGACAGAGGGCAGATTTCCTGAACCTGCACCCGAACCTGAACACCCGGACCAGATACCCGAGGGCTGAGACCCGAGACCTGGAAATAATCCCCAGCCATTCCTCCGGTCTCCGGTTTCCCTTTGGGGTTTTCGTCGGTGTTTCCAACCGCCAAGACCTGAATTGGGTAGGGGCAGCACTGATTACCTAGCACTAGCCCCAGCCCTGTCCCTAGCCCTATTCTACTTTACCTTGATCGACTTCACAAACGTCAGCTGCGGGGCGTGCTTGCTGGTGTTCCAGCCGCCGGGCTCGGCGGTGTAATGCGCGGCGACCAGGACGTCGTCGACGATGCGGAAGACGTAGCATTCGCAGGGATAACGCGGCCCGGGGAACGGCTTGCCTTCCTTGGCGTCCGGCTTGAAGGCGCCGGCGGAGAAGCAGTCGAAGCGCGGGCCAGTGCCGCCGAAGTCGGCATAGTCCTTGTCCTCAGGGAAAGTCAGCCGGGTGATGTCATGCGTATGGCCGTGCAGGAGCGCGATGATGTTATGCCCCTTGATGGCTTCGTAGAAGGCCTTGCGCTTCGGCTGGTCCCACCAGGTGCTGCGCGCGCTGAAATCCAGATGCATGGCGATGACGACCGGTTCGGTCGCGCCGATCTTGGCCAGCCGCGCCTTCAGGAAGGACAGGCTGCCTTCCGGGTTCCACATCGAAGTCTCCTTCGCGCCCTCTTTGGCGCCGTCGCCAGGGTAGAGATTGACGTTGATGAAATGCACCCCCTGCCAGTTCCAGGCGGAGTGCAGGGCGTCTTCGGAGAGCGTCGTCACCAAGCCGGCGGCGAGCATCTCACGATTGCGGGCGCGGAGGCCTTGGCGCACCGGGCCGTCGCGCCCGGCGTCATGGTTGCCGGCCAAGGCGAAGGTGGGGTACTTGGCCGGGGTCGAACCTTGCCAAGGAAATAGACGGTCGAAATCCTTCCATTGGACGTCATTGCCGACTTCGGTGAGGTCACCGGCGACGATCATGCCGGACGGGCGGGGCACGGGCCCCTTGCCTTTCATGGCTTCAGCCACGGGTCCCTCGGCGGGCCAAGCGGCGCCCGGCACCTTGCCCAGCACCTCGAGCGTCTGGGCGACGTGCGCATTGAAGGCGTCGGAGCCGAACGGCGGGGTGGTCTTGCGATAATTCATGCCCACGTGCGTGTCGGACACGAGGTAGAAGGTGACGTCACGCGCGGCCTCGGCGCACACGGCGAAACCGAGGAGGAATAAGGACAGGAAGAGCGATGGGGTGTTTCGCATAGGGGTTTCTGAGGGAGCAGGAGCGGGGAGTCAAATGTGGGGTGAGCGACAGATGACTGGGTCGATGGCGGAATTCCCGCCGCCCGCCACCTGAGGCTACTACCTGCCACCCGAAACGACCTCCCCGACCAATCATACGGTCTCCGGTTTTCCTATGACACTCCCTCTGTTCGCCCGCCCGAGCTCCGCCGATCGCCACCACCTATCGTGGGCAGGGGCACGATTGATCGTGCGCGCCTCAGAGAAGGACGGCCGACTGGCTCCTGGACACAGCCATCCAGTCGGCTCGGCCCCATGCTCCATGCTCGCAAGCAGGCACAAAAAGGGCGGCCGAAGCCGCCCTTCCCTGTCCGGTGCTCAGGTCAAGCGAGCCTAGGCCTTCTTCTCCTGACGGCGCTTGCGACGACGGATCGCGGCGGCCGCGAGGGCGAGCGCGCCGAGGCCGAAGCCGTAGGTCGAGGGCTCAGGCACCGCGGTCAGGGTGATGGTCCCGTCCGAACTGTTGAAGTTGATCGACCACAGGGAGGCGTCGGCTGCGGTTCCTTCGCTGTGATAGAACTCTGACAGGTCGAAGGCGAACAGGTCGTTGATGTTGCCCAGAGAGCCCGGATTGTAAGTCCCGAACTGTAAGGTGCGGAAGCGCTCGAAGGGGAAATCGACGGCCGAGCCGAACTCCGTGGCGGAGCTCATCGACAAGATCTTGATATAAACCCGGTCGGTCGAGGTCACGCCCGCCAGGTCCAGAGTGCCCAGGTCAAGCTTGTCGTACCCGACGCCCGCGGCCTGGCTGGCGTCCCAGATCTTGAACAGGATGTTGGCACCCGGCCGCAGGGAAAGCTGGCTGAGCTGGAGATTCCCGATCAAGGCGACGCCCGGGGCGACGACGCCGATGGAGCCGCCATTTTCCACGATGATGTTTCCGGCCACCGGACCCGGTGAGACGAAGCTGGCCTGGTTGACGGAGAGGCTGGCGCCGTCGAGGACGGTGATCTGGGCGGCA
>SYID01000041.1 GCA_005798925.1 Verrucomicrobiota bacterium | reverse complement strand
GGCCGCGCCGACGCCGGTCCCGGCGCCCGCCGCCGCCCCCGCCGGCCCGGCCGCCGACGCCGGTCCAGGCCTTCAATCCGCTCCGAGTCCTGCTTGAGGTTTGCCCTCGGCGGCGCCCCGGCGTAGCGTCCGGCATGGTCATCGGACTCACCGGGGGCATCGGCTGCGGCAAATCGACCGCCGCCGCCTGCTTTGCCGAATATGGCTTCGGCGTCGTCGACGCCGACCAGCTCGCCCGGCAGGTGCTCGAGGCGCCCGAGACGGTCGCCCGGCTCAAGGTCCGCTGGGGCGAGGACTGCGTCGACGCCGCGGGCCGGCCCGATCGGCGATGGATCGCCGGCAAGGTCTTCGGTTCCGCCGAAGAACGGGATTTCCTCGAGGGGCTGACGCACCCGGGTGTCGCCCGCCTGCGCCTGGAGGCGACCGCGGATGTTTCGCGCGATTACGTCGTCGAAATCCCGCTGCTTTTCGAAAAGAACCTGACGGCGGGATTTGCCTGCGTCGTGGTCGTGGCCTGCTCGGAGGAAACGCGTCGCGAGCGCCTCCGTCGGAAGGGGCTGACCGACCATGAGATTTCCGACCGCATCAATTCGCAACTTTCTCTTGCGGAGAAGGTTAAGCGTGCCGACGTCGTCTTGTGGAACGACGGGGATCCGGCTTTCCTTCGCGCTCAAGTCGCGGCGACGGTCGGTCGCATGAGGGGCCTGAAAAACGCCTCCACCTTTGGATAAATTGCTGTTGCGGCAAGGTTCCGCCGATTTAGGGTCGTTTTTCCCGCTGTCTTCCTTCCCGAGGATGACAACTCCTTACCCCATCTTCCGCCCCGGATTCCCATACTGTGACGACCGCCGACGACTACGTCATCCAATTCATCCAGGACAAAGGGCTCGTATCCCCGGCTGACGTGACCGCCGCCCGGGAGGCGGTCGGCGCCGTCCCCGATGGCCAGCATCCGGATACCTTGGCTTTGGCCAAACTGGTGGAGATGGGCAGGGTCACCTGGGCCGCGATCACCGCCGGCCTCGGCCAGGAATTCGACATGGAAGTGGTCGATGTCGCGCAGGTCGCGCCGTCCGACGAGATCCTCAAGCTCATCAGCCGGGAGCAGGCCGAAGCACGTAACATCCTGCCGCTCCAGATGGACGGCGCCGACCTGTTGCTCGCCATCTCCGATCCGCTGGACACCGAGACCTTGGATTCGATCTCGCGGCTGCTGAAGCTGGCCATCAACCCCCGGCTCGCCGCGCGTGACGCGCTCAAGGACGCCATCTCGCGTTGCTACAACAACGGTCAGATCGGCGGGGGTGCTTCGTATAACGACATCCTCGGCAAGGGCGGCGAAGACGGCCTCGCCGTCGAACTCCCGCAAGGAGGCGACGTGAAGGAGGATGACGCCCCCATCATCCGTTACGTCAATTCCCTCATCGTCGACGCCATCCGCCGCAAGGCTTCGGACATCCATCTCGAGCCGTTGGAGAAGCGTTTCCGGGTCCGTTTCCGCGTCGACGGGGTGCTGCAGGAGATGAAAGGGCCGCCCAAGCGGCTCCAGCCGTCGATCATCTCGCGACTCAAGCTCATGGCGGAGGTCTCCCTCGCCGAGAAGCGCATCCCGCAGGACGGACGCATCCAGGCCCGCACGGGCGGCCGCGACATCGACTTGCGCGTCTCGGTCCTCCCGACCGTCTACGGCGAGTCCATCGTCATGCGAATCCTCGACAAGGAGGGCCTCAAGCTGGGCCTGCCCGAACTGGGCTTCTTCGCCGACGACCAGGCCAAGTTCCAAGGCCTCATCTCCGGCTCGGACGGGGTGTTCCTCGTCACCGGTCCGACCGGTTCGGGCAAGTCGACCACGCTTTACTCGGCGCTGAACTACATCAACAAGCCCGACCGTAAGATCATCACCGTCGAGGATCCCGTCGAATACCAGATGGCCGGCATCAACCAGGTCCAGGTCAAGCGCGACGTCGGCATGACCTTCGCCGCCGCCCTCCGCGCGATGCTGCGTCAGGCCCCGAACATCGTGATGATCGGGGAGATCCGCGACCTCGAGACCGCCGAGATCGCGATCAACGCGGCCCTCACCGGCCACATGGTCTTCTCGACCCTCCACACCAACGACTCCGTCTCCGCCGTCACCCGCCTCGTGGACATCGGCGTCAAGCCGTTCCTCGTGTCGGCGGCCCTCCGCGGCGCCCTCGCCCAGCGCCTCGTGCGCCGCAACTGCCAGGCCTGCGCCGCTCCTTACCGCCCGACCGCCAAGGAGCTTTACTCCATCGGCATGACCGAGCAGGACCTCGCGAGCGCCACGCCGATGAAGGGGAAGGGCTGCCCGAAATGCGGCGAACGCGGCTACAAGGGCCGGCGCGGCGTCTTCGAGCTCTTCGTCATCACGGAGGAGATCCAGGAGATGATCTACGGCGGCTCCAACCTCGTCGACCTCCGCCGCAAGGCGCGCGAGGCCGGCATGCGCACCATGCGCGAGGACGGACAGCGCAAGGTCGCCTCCGGCATGACCACCATCGAGGAAGTGCTCGGCGCCACCGTCGCGGACGACGTCATCTGAGCCCATGCCCTACGTGATGAACCAGCTGCTGGAGGCCATGCTCGAGAACGGAGCCTCGGACCTGCACCTGCACGTCGGCCGTTCCCCCAGCCTGCGCGTCAACGGGGCGATCATGTCCGTCGAGGGCCCGGCCCTGGACAGGGCGGAAGCCGAAACCTTGGTCCTCGGGGTCGTCCCGGCCGCCCAGCGCGCCCGTCTCGATGCGGACGGCGGCTGCGACTTCGCCTTCTCTTTCCGGGGCGACGTGCGTCTCCGGGTCAACGCTTTCCGCGGCCACTCCGGCTACGGCATGGTGCTCCGGTTGCTGCCCTCGGCCATGTACACGCTCGAGCAGCTCCGCCTGCCCCCCGTGATCAAGGACATGCTGCGCCGGGCGCGCGGGCTGATCCTCGTCACCGGCCCGACCGGTTCCGGCAAGTCCACCACGCTCGCCTCGATGATCAACTGGATCAACCAGAACGAGCAGGGGCACATCATCACGATCGAGGACCCCATCGAATACGTCCACGCGCACGCCAAGTGCCTCGTCACCCAGCGCGAGGTCGGGACCGACCTGCCGTCCTTCGCCGAGGGGGTGCGCTCCGCCTTGCGCCAGGACCCCGACGTGATCCTGATCGGGGAGATGCGCGACCTCGAGACCATCGAGGCCGCCGTGACCGCGGCCGAGACCGGCCACCTCGTCCTGGGCACCTTGCATACTTCCGGCGCCGCCCGCACGATCGACCGCATCATCGACGCCTTCCCGGCGGCGGTCCGCGAACAGATCCGCGCGCAGCTCTCGGTCTCCCTGACCGCGGTCATCTCGCAGTGCCTGCTGCACACGAAGGACGACCGCCGCGCCGCCGCTTTCGAGGTCATGATCCGCACCGACGGCGTCGCGGCCAAGATCCGCGAAGGCAAGACCTACCAGCTCCTGACGGACATCGAGACCGGCGGCTCCCGCGGGATGCGCACGCTGGACAGCGACCTTCTCGCGCTCTTCGCGCAGGGGGTCGTCGCCGAGGACGAAGTCTTCCACTACTGCCAGAACCCGGAAGCCATGCGCGAGCGCATGCGCGCCGTCGGCCAGACCCGCTGATCATCCCTTGCTCCCCTTACCCCATGTTTGACGACCACAGCGACCTGATCCGCGACATCGCCCTCGAGGCCGGGATCGTCACGCCCGCCCAGGCCGAGGAGGTCTGGGAGTCCCACCAGTCGACCGGGAAGTCTTTCGGCGAATGCCTGATCGACGTCGGCCTGGCTGACCGGCCCGCGGTCCTGCAGGCCATCGCCGACCATCTCGGCGCGCCGTTCTACGCCGTCGTGCCCGCCGACCCCGGCGAAGCCCTCGTCAAGCTCCTCAAGCCCGCGCAGGCCCACAAGTACGTCGTCCTGCCCGTGGCCGACGAAGCCGGCCGGCTGACCTTGCTCGCCAAGGATCCGTTCAATTCCTCGGTCATCAGCGAACTCAGCTTCATCCTGCAGCGCGACATCGAGATCGGGGTGGCCGATCCGGCCCAGGTCGAGGCGGGGGTCACCCGGGTCTACGGGGAGCCGACCTCCACGTCGATGGAGGATCTGCTCGGAGAATTCGACCAAGTGGAGGCCGCGGCGGTCACCGACGAGGATGTCACCAAGCAGGCCAGCCAGGCGCCGATCATCCGCTTCGTCGACCTCGTCCTGCAGGAAGGCGTCAAGGCCAAGGCCTCGGACATCCACTTCGAGCCCTTCGAGCACGAGTTCCGCATCCGTCTGCGCATCGACGGCGCGCTCTACGAGATGGCGCCTCCGCCCAAGAACCTCGCCTCGGCCGTCATCGCCCGCGTGAAGGTCCTCTCTTCCCTGAACATCGCCGAACGCCGCGTCCCGCAGGACGGCCGCATCAAGACCACGATCAGCGGCCGCCAGATCGACCTCCGCGTCTCGACGCTGCCGACCCAGTTCGGTGAGTCCGTCGTGCTCCGAATCCTCGACAAGACCGTCGTCAACCTGAGCCTCGAGGCCTTGTCGATGCAGGACGACATCAAGGAGGGCATCCGCGCGATGGTCGGCCGCCCGAACGGCATCTTCATCGTCACCGGCCCGACGGGCTCCGGCAAGACCACCACGCTCTACTCCGCGCTCCGCGAAGTGAACACGGAGGACGTCAAGATCCTCACCGCCGAGGACCCCGTCGAATACGAAGTCGAGGGCATCATGCAGGTGCCGATCAACCACCAGGTGGGGCTCACTTTCGCCGCCGCGCTGCGTTCGTTCCTCCGGCAGGATCCCGACACCATCATGGTCGGCGAGATCCGCGACCTCGAG
>SYID01000040.1 GCA_005798925.1 Verrucomicrobiota bacterium | reverse complement strand
GGTTGTGATTATACACGTCGCAACCGGCCTGCTTGAGGCGGGACGCCTGCGCTTCGCTGACCATCCCGAGGGTGCAGCAGACTTCGAGGCCGAGTTCCTTCACGCCCGAGACCGTGTTCAGGACGCTGTCGAACTGCTTGCCGTCGTTCACGCGGCGCCAAGCAGCACCCATGCAGAAACGCGTCGCACCACCAGCCTTGGCCTTGCGGGCGTCGGCGAGGATCGCCTGGGTCTCCATCAGGGCTTCGGTCTCGAGGCCGGTCTGGTTGTGGATCGACTGCGGGCAATAGGCGCAGTCTTCGGGACAAGCGCCGGTCTTGATGGACTTCAACGTGCAGAGCTGCACGCCGGCCGGATCCTGGTTGGCCTGGTGGACTTGCTGAGCCTTGAAGATCAGCGTGTTGAGCGGCAGGTCGTAGAGGGCTCGGGCTTCGGTGAGGTTGGGCATTGGTTTAATATGAGAGTATGGAGTTTAGAGTATCGAGTATCGGGGAAGGTAGGGACACGACCACGTCGTGTCCTATGCAGGGAGATTCGGCAGGACGTCGTCCATCGCGAGGCGGACGGCGCGGACGAGGTGCTTCACTTCGTCGGCTTGGATGGAGATCGGCGGGACGAACAGGATCGAGTCGCCCAGCGGACGGATGATGAGCCCATGACGGCGGGCGGCCAAGGCGACCTGGAAGCCGACGCGGGTGTCGGTCGGCCAGCGCTCGGCATTGGCCGGCTTGAACTCGACGGAGCCCGTGAGGCCGAGCTGCCGGAAGGTGCGCACGTGCGGATGGCCGGCGAAGGCGGCCGCCATCTCGCGACCGAGGAGCGCGGCACGCTCGGCGATCTGACCCGACGCCAGCATGGGCTTCAGCTTCCGCAGCGAGGCGCGGGCGACCGCGCAGGCGAGCGGATTGCCCGAGAACGTGTGGCCGTGGAAGAAGGTCTTTCCTTCGGAGAACTTCCCGAGGAACGCCGAGTAGATCGGCTCCGAGGTCAGCGTCGCGGCGAGCGGCAGGTAGCCGGCGGCGAGGCCTTTCGCGAGGCAGAGGAAATCCGGGACGACGCCTTCGCGTTCCGCCGCGGTCAACGCTCCCACGCGTCCGAAACCGGTGAAGACTTCATCGAGAATCAGGTGCACGCCATGTTGGCGGCAAAGGGCGGCGACGGCCTTCACGAAGCCGGCGGGCTGCTGGACCATGCCGGCGGCGCCTTGGACGAGGGGTTCGAGGATCAAGCAGGCGGTCGTGGCGGCATCCCGCTCGAGGATGGCCTTCAGCGCGGCCAGCGAGGCGGAGGCGTCGGAGCGGGCGACCTGACCGGCGCACTCGGAGTGGACCGGCGCGGGGAAGGTCTGCGCAGCGAAGAGCCAGGGGTTGAAGCGACGGTGGAACTCGGAGCGTTCGCCTACGGCCATCGTCCCGAAGGTGTCGCCGTGGTAGGCGCCTTCCATCGAGATGACCCCGCGCTTGGCGTCCTGGCCGACGAGCTGCCAGTATTGGAACGAAAGCTTCAGCGCGACCTCGATGGCGTTGCTGCCGTTGTCGGTGTAGAAGCAGCGCGGCAAGGCGCCGCCCGTGAGCTCGGCGAGCTCGGCGGCGAGCTCGGTCGCGACCGGGTGGTTGAGGCCGAGGAGCGTCACGTGCGCGACTTGGTCGAGCTGTTCGCGGAGGGCGCGGTTCAGGTCGGGGTCGTTATGGCCGTGGACGTTCGTCCAGACCGAGGCGTTGCCGTCGAGGTAGCGCTTCCCTTCCCCGTCGATCAGCCAGCTGCCCTCGCCGCGGACCAGGTGGAGGCGGGGGTTGTCCTGATACTCCCGCATCTGGGTAAACGGATGCCACCCGAAGCGCCGGTCGGCGGCATCGAGGGCGTCCGGGGCGGACGAAGCGGCTGCGGTGGCCGTCGGCATGCCCTATGCCTAGGGCCCTCCCGCCCTATTGTTAAGCCCGAAGTAGGGGGAGGTTTACAATGACCTGGACCTTGGATTTAGCGGTTGGCGGCTAGCGGTTGGCGGTTGGGAATCCCAAGAACTCAAAGGGGAACCGGAAACCGGAAAGTATGCTGCGACATCAAGATCCCCAGCCAATCATCCGGTCTCCCTTGGATCTACTTGAATCCATGCCTCGGGGTAGGGTCAGCACTGCGTGCTGACCTCGTTGTCTCGGGTAGGGCTGACCACCCTTGGTCAGCCGCGGTTGAGCGAGGGCGCTCAACCCTACCACAAGACAACCGCGCATATCGGCGGTCGCTAGGTCAGCACGCAGTGCTGACGCTACGTCGATACAGGCGGATGCGATGTCATCGCATCCCTACCCTCCTGCCAGCTGAGAACGTCTGTATCTGCCTGCTTTTTCTATTCAGTCCTTCATTCAGCCCTCGACGCAGTCCTCCACTCAGTCCTCTCAACGGTTACAGGCGCAAAAAAGGCCGCCCTTGCGGACGGCCTTCTCATCGTCTGAGCCTAGTGGCTTATTCGAAGTCGTAGATCTTGACCGAATCCCAGTAGGCCTTGCAGTCGGCGATGAAGGCCTGGTGGATCGGGTCGATCTGGTAGGCGTCATGGTCGGCGTGGTTCTTGAACACGAAGAACTCGGCGAAGTCGTAGGAAGTGTCGATGATCGGACGGACGGCGTGCTTGCTCGGGACGCCGACGTAGCCGCTGTGGATGCTCTTGATCTTGAGCAGGCCGCGGAGCTTGGTCTCGAATTCGGCGCGCTGGGCGGCGGTGATATCTTTCTTGAGGTAGAAGAAGACGACGTGGTGGAACATAAGGCGGGTAGGCTTGGCCAAGTCCCGGCCGAAGGAAACAGCAAAGTGCGCGGCGCAAAGGCGTCCTTGCCTCAGGACGGCCGCGGGACACGCTGGCGGCCTCGCATGCGGTCCCTCGTCGCCCTCTTCCCGGAAGTCACGCCCGCCCAGTGGGAGCAGCTGACCGCCATGGCCGCGCTCCACCGCGAATGGAACGAGAAGATCAACCTGGTCTCGCGCACCGACCTCGAGAACCTCGAGCGCCACCACTCCGCCCCGTGCGTCGCGGCGGTGAAGGTCCTCAAGCTCATGGACGGCTGCCGCGTCATGGACGTCGGCACCGGCGGCGGCTTCCCCGGCCTCATCCTCGCCGTCCTCTACCCGAAGGCCCGCTTCACGCTCGTCGACTCCGTCGGCAAGAAGATCACCGTCGTCACCGACATCGCCGCGCGCCTCGGCCTAAAGAATGTCGACGTCAAGAACGCCCGCGCGGAGACGATGAACCACGAGCACGACTTCGTCACCGGCCGCGCCGTGGCGGACCTCCGCACGTTCGTCCACAACACCCGTCAGCTCCTCTGCAAGGGCCAGAAGCATTCCCTGCCCAACGGCATCCTCTACTGGCAGGGCGGCGACCCCGCCGAGGAGGCCGCGAAGTCCAACCTGAACCCCGTGTTCAGCTTCGAACTCCGCCCTCTGCTCTGGGACGACGAGAAATTCGAGGGCAAACGCATCGTCCTCTACCGCAGCCAGGACCTCCTGCGCTGCAAGAAGCCGGACCTGCCCGGGATGACACAATAGGTCCGCCCCCCGCCTTGACCCTTGGGCGGCAACCCGCAGGGTAAGGTCGATGTCCCGTCAGAGACTCCCCTTGAACCCGGCCGGTGAGCGCCTCGAGGCCCTCCTGCGCCAGCGCATCGTCTACCTCGACGGCGCGATGGGTACCATGATCCAGCAGCTCAAGCTGCAGGAGGCGGACTACCGCGGCGACCGCTTCGCCAGCCACCCGGGTCAGCTCAAGGGCAACAACGACCTCCTGGTCATCACCAAGCCGGCCGTCATCCGCGATATCCACCGCGCCTACCTCGATGCCGGCGCGGACATCCTCGAGACCAACACCTTCAACGGCACGTCCATCGCGATGGAAGACTACGCGATGACGCACCTCGTCCGCGAGCTGAACACCGAGGCGGTCAAGGTCGCCCGCGAGGCCGTCGACGCCTTCAAGGCCGCCAACCCGGGCAAGGACGCCTTCGTCGCCGGCGCCATCGGCCCGACGAACAAGACGCTGTCGATGTCCCGCGACGTCAACGACTCCGCCAAGCGCGACGTGACGTTCCTCCAGGTGCGCGACGCCTACCGCGAGCAGGTCGATGCGCTCATCGACGCCGGCGCCGACCTCATCCTCTGTGAGACGGTCTTCGACACGCTCGTGCTCAAGGCCGCCGTCTTCGCCATCGACGAGGCCTTCGAAGCCCGCGGCTTCCGCCTGCCGCTGATGATC
>SYID01000039.1 GCA_005798925.1 Verrucomicrobiota bacterium | reverse complement strand
TCGCTCTTCGCCATCGGCAACTTCCTCTACGCCGCCGGGGACGCCTCGCGTCTCGGCCTCGCGTGGACGCTCACCGCCGTCACCGTCGTCAGCGGCTACGTCCTCCTGCGCGTCACGCGCCAGCTCTGGGCGGACAGCACGGCGGCGGAGAAGCGCGGGTAGGGATGCGCGACCTGCCTCCGCCGTCATGAGGCCGGGCCGGGCGACCACGCTCGGCGTCGGCTGACCGGGGCCGCCCGGCCGCGGGCTATCCTCGGCGGTTGGGGCGGACGTAGACGGCCTGGACGACCCCGATGTTGCGGTGTTCGAAGGCGGCCTGGCAGTAGCGGAAATACAGGCGCCACTTGCGGATGAAGCGCTCGTCGAAGCCCAGCGCGCGCACCTGGTCCAGGTTCGCCTCGAAGGCCCGGCACCAGGCGTCGAGCGTGCGGGCGTAGTCGCGGCCGAACTCCTCGAGCCGGTCGAGCTGGAAGCCGCTTTCTTTGGTCATCAGGTCGCCCACGCGGTTGATCGAGAGCAGGAGCGAGCCCGGGAAGATGTGCTTCTGGATGAAGTCGACGCCGTCGCGGAACTGGGCGTAGCGGCTGTCAGGGCAGGTGATGTACTGGAAGGCCGCGATCCCGTCGGGCTTGAGCAGGCGGCCGATCGAGGCGCAGAAGGCCGGCAGGTACCGATGGCCGAGGGCCTCCATCATCTCGATCGAGACGCACTTGTCGTAAAGGCCCTGGTGGTCGCGGAAATCTTCGAGCCTCACCGTGATGCGATCGGACAGCCCGGCGGCCTTGATGCGCTCGACCGCGAGGTCGTGCTGCGCCTTCGAGATCGTCAGCGACGTCACGCGGCAGCCGTGTTTTCCCGCCGCGTGCAGGGCCCAGCCGCCCCAGCCGGTGCCGATCTCGATCACGTGGTCGGTCGGTTTCAGCCGGAGGAAGCGGCAGAGCGACTCGTTCTTGCCGGCCTGGGCCTGTTCGAGCGAATCGGTCCCTTCCCAGCGGGCCGACGAATACATCATCGACGGATCGAGGAAGAGCCGGAAGAAGTCGTTGGAGACGTCGTAGTGCTCGGCGATGTTGCGGCGCACCATCCGCTTGTCGTTCGGGCGCAGCAGGTGGCCGATGCGGTCGGCGAGGCGGAAGAGCCCGACGCCGAGCGCCTTGCGGGCCGAGCCGGACATCCCCGGGGTCTGGCCGATGTTCTCGATGAAGAACCCGATGAGCGCGTTGAGGTCGGGCGAATCCCATTCGCCTTCCATGTAGCCTTCGGTCAGGCCGATGTCGGCGGCCAGCATGATGCGGCGGAAGGCGTTCTCGTCGCGGACCTCCATCCGGGCCCCGCCGGTCGCCCGCGGGTCGCCCAGCGTGAGCTCCGCGCCTTCGGGCAGGCGGAGGATCAGGCGTCCTTTGGTGAGCTTCGTGAGTTCCGGCAGGACGAGGCGGCGGGCGAGCGAGCCGGCGGCGGGGGAAGGGTCAGTCATGGCGTCCGGTCAGTTCGGGGGTGGGGTGCCGCAGGTTGCGCTGCAGGGGAATGTCGTCGGCCTTGCGGCGGAAAGGAAGTTTTTTCACCAGCCAGAGCCAGGCCGCGTGGAGATGGATGAGCGCGATGACCTTCAGGATGAGCAGGGGCGACTTCAGGGTGAGCCAGAGCAGGCGCGCGTCGGTGAGCGGGACCTGCCGGCCCGACCAGGCGCTCACCAGCGTCTTCCGGCCGTCTTCGTAATGGTCGACCGTGAGGGCCAGCTGGCCGTCGGGCAGGCGGAGCGTGAACTCGAACTCCGTGTCCAGGGCCGAGAACGGCGACACGTAGAAACGTTTCGGCGCCCGCAGCTGCAGGGCGGCGTCGCCGTCGTGGTCATGGAGCAAGCAGGCGCGGCCGAGGAACCACGCCTTGCGTTCGCCGAAGGTGTTATGGACCTCGGCGATCCCGCAGGTCAGGACGCCGTCGACGGTGGCCATCATGAAGACCGCCGGATTGTAAGACTTCCCGAACGCGCGCGGCATGGCCACCAGCCGGATCTCGGCGCGGGCGGGGAGCGGCTCGCCGTGCGCGGCGGCGAAGGCGCGGAAGCGGTCGGCCAGCGTGCCGCCGGCGGCGCCGAAGGCCTGCGGGACGCCTTCGGGCCGGAAGACCTCGGCCGCCGGGAGGAAGTCGCCGTCGCGGAAGCGGTAGGGCGACCACCGTCGGCCCAGCCTGAAGCGCCCGCCCTTGACGGCGTCGACCGCCGCCGCGTCGACGGCGAGCGCGAAGGCCGCGTGCGTGAAGTCGTGCCGCTTCGGCCAGAGCCGGGCGTGCATCACTTCCGCGTCGTACAGTCGGGGCATCGGCCTGCAGGGTGAACGCAACCCGCCCGGGCGCAAGCGTCCCGTCCTCGAAACCTTGCTAAACGGAAGGCCGCGGGCATAACACCTTCCCGTGGCCCAGGACCTGACCAACATCGGCTTCCTCGCCGTCGCCGCCGCCGCCGGGTCGATGCTGCTGGCCCTGAACGCCGGGCGGAAGCGGCGCCTGCTCGACGACACGCCGGTGTGCAAGGCCCTCGGCGTGTTCGTGGGCGAGGTCGAGCTCGAAGGCGTCTGCGTCCGCCGGGATCCGTTCATCAGCTACCTCGCGGAGCGCCCGTGCGTCCTGTACCGTTGGAGCATCGACGAGCATTGGCGGCGCACGCGGACCGAGACCTACACCGACGACAAGGGCCGGCGGCGCACGCGCACGGTGGTCGTCACCGGCAGCGACACCGTCGCCGCGGGCGGCGAGACCGGCGGCTTCTACCTGCAGGACGAGACCGGTTACGTCTGGGTGGATCCCGAGGGCGCGGACCTCGAGACGGTCACGCTCTTCAGCCGGCACGTCGGCCGCGACGACCCGCTCTATCACGGCAAGGGGCCGGACGAGACGGTCGAAGGCTCGACCGGCGAGCGCAGCTTCACCGAATACGGCCTCGCCGTCGGCACGCCGCTGTTCGTGCGCGGCCGGGCCAGCGAGCGGCCGGACATCGTCGCCGCGCAGATCAAGCACGAGGACAAGGCGGACATGTTCATCATCACGCCCCGCAAGGAGAAGGAGCTCAGCGACGGCCGGGCCGCCGCCTACGTCCTTTGGAACCTCTTCGGCGCCGCTTGCCTCGGCGGCTTCGGCGCGGTCTTGATGGCCTCGCGCCGACCGGACCTCGGCTTCCTGGGTTTCCTCGGCGGCCTGGCCGTCTACCTCTGGTTCCTGGGCCTGGGCTGGGTCTGGATGGCGCACAACAGCCTCGTCGGCCTGCGCAACCGCGTGCGCCAGGCCGCTTCGCTCATCGACGTGCAGCTCAAGCGCCGCGCCGACCTGCTCCCCGGGCTCGTCGCCTGCGTCCAGGGCTTCCGCGCGCACGAGGCGTCGGCGCAGGAGCTCGTCGCCGCCCTCCGCGCGCAGGGCGG
>SYID01000038.1 GCA_005798925.1 Verrucomicrobiota bacterium | reverse complement strand
CTGCATGCGCCTCGTGATCGAGGCGTGCTTCTCGCTGCCGCGGCCTCCGCTGGTGGTGGTGCTGGACCGGCCCAATCCGCTCGGCGGCGAGAAGGTCGACGGCCCGTTCCTCGACCGCAAGTGGCGCAGCTACGTCGGTTCTTATGAGACGCCGTACGTCCACGGCCTCACCATCGGCGAGCTCGCCCGCTGGGCGGTCGCCACGCCGGGCGTGCTCGAGCTCGACGAGGCGACGCGCCGGCGCGGCCGGCTTGACGTCGTCGCGATGCGCGGCTGGCGCCGCTCGATGACGTGGAATCTCACCGGCCTGAGCTGGACGGCGACCTCGCCGATGATCGACAGCCCGCAGGCGGCGCTCGGGTACGCCATGACCGGGCTCGGCTGCATGGATTCCGGCTTCAGCCATTCTGCCGGCGCCGGCCGTAACTTCCGCTTCCTCACCTATCCGCGTCGCAAGGCCGCCGAGCTCGTCGCCGCGTTGGGCGCCGCCGTCCCCGGCCTCGCGCTCCAGCCGCAGCAGCTCGCGGACGGCACGCAGGGCGTCTATCTCGCCATCACGGATTACGCCGCGTTCCGCCCCACCGCGATCTCGCTGCACATGCTGAAGCAGGCCTGCGTCTGGGCGCCGAACCCGTTCGCCGGCCTCGGCGCGGCGAAGCGCGAACTCTTCATCAAGCACCTCGGCAGCGAGGCGTTCTTCGAAGAACTGCGCACGCAGGGCGCGCGCATCGACCTCGCCCGCTGGATGCGCCGTTGGGACGCCGACGCGGCGGCCTTCCGCGCGCGTACCGCGTCGTTCCGTCTCTACGCCTGATCAGTAGGAGCGACCTTCGCGCTTCTCCCAGTAGTTGACGTACGCCTGGTTGAGCACGCCAAGCCCGCCCGGGGTCGGGTAGTCGCCGGTGAAATACCAGTCGCCGCGGCTCGTCGGGCAGGCCTTGTGCAGCGAGGCGATCTTCTGGAAGACCAGCACCAGTTCGCCCTTCCAGCCGCTCTTCGCGGGGTAGACCAGCTCGGCCGCCTTGGCGGCGATCTCCTCCTCCGTGAAGGCGTCGTAGATGCGGCGCACGTGGTTCTTCATCTCCGCGGCGGGTTTCTTCGCCTGCGCCACGCAGTCTTCGTAGACCTCGCGCAGCAGGTCGCCCTTCCCGCGCTCCTTGCAGAGCGCGACGGCCGCCTGGAAGGCGAGGAACTTGCCCATCTCGGACATGTCGATGCCGTAGCAGTCCGGGTAGCGGATCTGCGGCGCCGTCGAGGCGATCACGATGCGCTTCGGGTTGGGCCGGGCGAGGATGCGGAGGATGGACTGGCGCAGGGTCGTGCCGCGGACGATCGAATCGTCGACGCAGACGAGCGTGTCGCCGGCGCGGACCGTGCCGTAGGAGATGTCGTAGACGTGCGAGGCCATCTGCATGCGGTTCTTCTCCTGCGAGATGAACGTGCGGAGCTTCACGTCCTTGTGCGCGACCTTCTCGCCGCGGGGCCAGCCGCCGAGCACGAGCTTGTCGATGAGGGCTTCGTCGAGCTGGCCGGCGCGCCGGGCGGCCACGAGTTGCTCGCGGACCTGGGCCCGGCGGCGCTTCCGGAGCTCCTCCATCAGGCCGTACCAGGCGATCTCCGCCGTGTTCGGGATGTAGGAGAAGACCGCGTGGTCGTGGTCGTCCCGGATCTGCGCGAGCACGTCGTCGGCCAGCGCCGCGCCGAGGGCCTTACGTTCGGCGTAGATCTCGGGGTCGTTGCCGCGCGAGAAGTAGATGCGCTCGAAGGAGCAGTGGCGCGTCTCTCCGGGGGCGTGGAAGGACTCGATCGCATGGCGGCCGTCCGCCTTCATGATGAGCGCGGAGCCGGGCGGCAGCTCATGCACGTCCTCCTGGGCGACGCCCACGATGGTCATCAGCGCGACGCGCTCGGAAGCGACGGCGATGAGGTCGTCGGTGCGGACATACCAGCACGGCCGGATGCCGTTCGGGTCGCGGATGACGAAGCTGTCGCCGTTGCCGACGAGGCCGGCGATGGCGTAGCCGCCGTCCCAGTGCTTCGCGGCGCGGCGCAGGACGTTGCCGATGTCCATGTGCTTCGAGATCTCGGCCTGGAGGCCGGCCCCTTCGAGCCCCTGGTCCTTGAACGCCTTGAAGAGGCGGTCATGCTCCTCGTCGAGCCAGAAGCCGATCTCCTCGAGGATGGACTGCGTGTCGGTCGAGTAGATGACGTGCGCGCCGCGCTGGGTCAGCGAGGCGTTGAGCTCGCCGGTGTTGGTCAGGTTGAAGTTCCCGGCGACGAGCAGGTTGCGGGTCGGCCAGATCGACTTCCGGGCGTAAGGGTGGCAGGAGACCGAATCGAAGCTGCCCGAGGTGCCGTAGCGCAGGTGGCCGAGCAGCAGTTCGCCGCCGAAGTCGAAATGCCGCTTCACGGTCTCGGGGAACTCCGGGACGATGACCGCCTCGCGCATCTTGTCCGCGTAGGCCTTGATCTGGCGCGTGAAGATCTGCGTGAGGCCCTGGGCGCCGATCTCGCGGTCGCGGAAGAGGAAGGCCTCGCCGTTCTCGGCGCCGATCTTGACGCAGCCGATGCCCGCGCCGTCCTGGCCGCGGTTATGCTGCTTCTCCATCAGGAGGAAGAGCTGGTTGAAGCCGTGGAGCGGGGTGCCGTATTTCTCCTGGTACCACTTCAGGTCCTTGGTCAGCCGGACAAGGGCAATGCCGCATTCATGCCTTAAGGAGTCGCTCATCGCAGGCCTCGGAGTTTGTCCGCCCGGCGCGCGTCCTGTCCAGCGCTTACTATTAAGAGCGCAGGACCCGGTCGAGCCGGGCGAGGCTCTCGCCGATCAGGCCGGCCATGTCGGCGTGCTGGCGGAACGCCGGGTCGCGGTGGTATTCCGCCAGTCCGTCCGCCAGCTCCTTCGCCTTTTCGCCGCCGGTGAGGGGGTTGGCCCGCATGGCGGCCAGGAGGTCCTTGACCCGGTCGGGCGCGGCGAGGTGGCGGCGGTGGATGAGCGACTGCTCCTCGCGGCGGTACTGGGCGGCCGAGGCGGCGTTGATGTGCTTGGCGCAGAGCTGGGCGAACGGCCGGTTCTCCTTGAACGAGCCGGGGAGATAGAACCGCAGGCGGCCGTCGTAGCTCTGCTGGTCGAAGTCCATGGCGCGCACCCGGATGGCGGTCGCGTCGAAGTCGGGCGTGACGGCGATGACGAAATTGTAGGCGCGCATGTCGCCGAGGAGCCGCACGAGGCAGCGTTCCTCGAACTTGATGAGTTCCTTGGCGAGGCGGACCGGGTGGTGGCCGTCCGCGTGCAGCCATTTCTCGGCGAAGATGTCGCCGGGGATGCCGGTGACGTGCTCCTCGACGAGCGTCTCGCCCCAGGTGAGGTAGAGCATGCGGTTCGGCGAGAGCAGGTGCTCGAGCTCCAGCCCGCAGACGCGCGAGGCGTCGCCGATCTTCACGTAGAAGTAGTCGTGGTTCTCGTTGTATGCGTTGACGATGCGGACGCGGAAGGGCTGCGAGTTGCCGAACGAGCAGAAGTCCACGCGGTCGACGTAGACGTGGCTGAAGACCTTCACGCCGCCCTCGCCGCGCAGGAGCGCGTACGTCTCGAGCAGGCCCTGCGAGAGCCGGCCCATCTCCTCCGGCGGGTACGCCACGGTCTCCCAGAGCGTGTCCTTGCCGCGTTCGAGGAGGGGCATCGCGGCGGTGAAGCCGCGCAGCTGGGCGTAGCTCACGGGCAGGGGCACCTCGCGCCCTTCGCGGGAAAGGTAGGCGCGCAGCTCCTCGCCGATCGGATACGCCGGCTTGCGGTTGGTCCGCTTGAATTCGGCTTCGGCTCCCGCGGCGTCCATCGTCAGTCCAGGTTGGGCCGGTCGCGCGTCTCCTCGACGATCACCTCCAAGGGGCGGCCGGGATCGCATTCGGCGCGGTAGGCGATGAAGCCGCGGCGATGTTCGTCGTACACGGGCCAGAGGAGGGTGCGGTCCGTCTCAGGGATGGCGATGCGCGCCAGTTCGTCGCGCGCGAAGAAGCCGAACTTCCCCTCGTCGATCGCCGCGGGCAGTCCCGGCAGCGGCTTCCGGCACTCGAAGAGGAACATGAGCCAGTGCGACTGGCCTTCGTAGCCTTTCTCGGAGATCATCCCGAAGAGGTGCAGGTCCGCCGTCGTGATCCGCGCGCCGGTCTCCTCGAAGGCCTCGCGCACGGCGCATTCGAAGGGCGACTCGCCCGTGGCCGTCTCGAGCTTGCCGCCGACGGGGCTCCAGCAGCCCAGGTTCGGGGCCTTGGTCCGCTGGATGAGCAGCTGGCGCCCGGCTTCGTCGTGCATGAACACGAGGACGCTGATCTTGAAGGGCAGGGCGGCGCCGGCGGACATGCGTCCACCTTTGCGGGGGGCCTCGGCCGGCACAACCCCGGAGTGCGGCCTCAGCCGGCGAGGATGGCGTCGATGCGCCGGAGTTCGTCCGAGGCGAACGGCGCCGAGGACGCCGCCGCGACGCATTGTTCGAGCTGGGCGACCTTGCTCGCGCCGATGATCGCGGAGGTCACGCGGCGGTCGCGCAGCACCCAGGCGAGCGCCATGGAAGCGAGCGGCTGGCCGCGTTCGTCGGCGAGGGCCGCGAGGCGGCGGACTTTGTCCATCCGCGCGGAGTCGAGCTGCTCCGGGCGGAGGTAGCCGTGCGGCTTGCCGGCGCGCGCGTCGGCCGGGACGCCCCGGAGGTAGCGGTCGGTGAGCATGCCCTGGGCGAGGGGCGAGAAGACGGCGCAACCGAGCCCTTCTTTCTCCACCACGTCGAGCAAGCCCGCCTCGGGGGTGCGCTCGAAGAGGCTGTACTTCGGCTGATGCAGGACGCACGGCGTGCCGAGCTCGCGTAGGATCGCGCAGGCCCGCGCGGTGTCTTCCGGGCCATAGTTGGAGACGGCGGCGTAGAGCGCCTTGCCGGAGCGGACGGCCTGGGCCAGCGCGCCCATGGTCTCTTCCATCGGCGTGTGCGGGTCGCGGCGATGGCTGTAGAAGACGTCGACGTAAGGCAGGCCCATGCGCTTCAGCGACTGGTCCAGCGAGGCGAGGAGGTATTTACGCGAGCCGAAATCCCCGTGCGGCCCGGGCCACATGGTGTAGCCCGCCTTGGTCGAGACGATGAGTTCGTCGCGGTAGGCGCCGAGGTCTTCGCGCAGGATCCGGCCGAAGGTCTCCTCGGCGCTGCCGGGCACGGGGCCGTAGTTGTTCGCGAGGTCGAAATGCGTGACGCCGAGGTCGAAGGCGCGCAGGGCGACCGCGCGCGCGTTGCCGTAGTCGTCGACGCTCCCGAAGTTGTGCCAGAGGCCGAGGGAGATCTTCGGGAGGTGCAGCCCCGACCGGCCGCAACGGGCCTGGAAAGAGGGTCGGGCGTATCGCGCGGGGTCGGCCGGGTGCATGAGGGATACTCAAACGCGGCCGGCCGCGGAGACCAGCGGAAAACCCCGCGCGGCTTGCGTGGCGCACGGGCATCCGCACGCTGTCGGCCGATGCCCGAGCTCGCCGAAGTCGAATATTTCCGCCGCCGCTGGGATGCCGGCCTCGGCCGCAAGGTCACGCAGGTGTTCCTCAACCCCAAGGCCCGCCTCGGGCGCGGCGTCGACGCGACGGCGGCGGCCAAGTCGTTGCGCGGGGCGAAGCTCCTGGAGTCCTGCGCCGCCGCGAAGCAGATGGCGTTCCGTTTTTCGGGCGGCGCCTGGCTGGGCGTGCATCTCGGCATGACCGGCCGCCTCGCGGCGGGCGATGCGGACCGCGAGCCGACGCCCTATGACCATTTCAAACTGATGATGACCGGCGGCAAGGAGCTGGTCTTCGTCGACTCGCGGCAGTTCGGACGTGTCCAGTTCTGGCAGGGCGACGGCGTGCCGCCGTGGTGGGCGAAGATCCCGCCGGCGATCCTTTCGCCGGAGTTCACCGTGGGCGTCGTCGAGGTGTTCCTGCGTCGCCGCGCGCGCACGGCGATCAAGCCGGTCCTCCTCATGCAGGAACGTTTCCCGGGCATCGGCAACTGGATGGCCGACGAGGTGCTCTGGCGCGCGGGTTTCCACCCGCAGGCCAAGGCCGGATCGTTCGGACCGAAGTCCGTCCGCAAGCTCCACGCGACGCTCCGCGAGGTCTGCGCGGAGGCGATGGAGGTGATCGGCAAGGATTGGTCCGACCCGCCCGACACCTGGCTCTTCAACCATCGCTGGAAGGACGGCGGTCGTTGTCCGCGTTCGAAGAAACCGCTCGTCCGCGAGGACGTCGGCGGACGCACCGCCTGCTGGTCGCCCGAACGGCAGGTCCTCGGCGCCGAACGCCGTTGACCTTCCGGGCGCCCGCGCGAATTTGAAGCCATGCGCGTCACCGGCGGCATCGCCCGAGGCATCCAGCTCCGCGTCCCCGCGCAGGGCGGCGTGCGTCCGGCCACGGATTACATCCGGGAGGCGGTCTTCAATTCGCTCGCGGCGTTCGTCCCGGGCACGGCGGTCCTCGACCTCTTCGCCGGCACCGGCGCGTACGGACTCGAGTCGCTCAGCCGCGGCGCCTTGCGCGCGACGTGCGTCGACCAGCGCATCGGCCCGGAGCTCGCGGCCAACGCGGCCGCGGTCGCGAAGTCGATGGGCGTCGCCGAACTGCCTTTCACGAAGATCACCGGCGACGCGACCAAGCCCGGCGTGGCCGCCGGCCGCTACGACCTCGTGTTCGCCGATCCGCCGTGGGAGCTCTGGCAGACCAAAGGCGCGGAGATCGCCGCGACGGCGGTGAGCTATGCCGAAGAAGGCGCGCACGTTCGCGTGATCCTCGAGGCGCCCGGCGGCTACGAGGTTCCGGTGCCCGCGGGCTGGAAGCTGCGCAAGGTGATCGGCAAAGGCAAAGGCCAGCCCGCCGCGTCCGTCCTCGTCCGCCAGGCCGCCGAGTGATCAGCCGCCGACGGGCCGGTGCTTCGTCCAGGCGCGCAGCTGCGCGAGCATGAGCGCGCCGCCGACGAGCGCCGCGGCTTCGACGCGCAGGATGCGGTCGCCGAGATGCGCGAAGCCGAAGCCGGCCGCGCGCAGCGTCGCGCGCTCCGTTTCCGCGAAGCCGCGTTCCGGACCGATCGCGAGCACCGCCGCGGGCGCCGGCATGGAAAGTTCCGGCGTGCCGGCGGCTTCATACGGATCGAGCGCCACCTTCCAGGCGTCTTTCGCGACGAGCGCGACGGCTTCGGCGAGCGATCCGACCCGCGTCACTTCCGGCACGAGCGTCGAGCAGGCCTGTTCGGTCCCCTTCAGGACATGCTCGCGCCATTCGCCGTCCTTCCAGAGCGAGCTCGTGAGGTAGCCGGGGTCGCCTTTCGCCGACCCGAAGAAGATGATGCGCGCGGCGCCGAGGCTCGCGAGGTCGTGCAGGATCTTCTTCGCGGTCTGCGGACGCGGGAGTCCGACGAGCACGGTGAGCGGCAGCCGGGCCTGCGCGGATTTTTCCCAGACGACCGTGAACGTGAGCTTCGGCGCGAGCGCGGCGATCGTCGCGATCCCGCGCAGGCCGTCCTCGATGCCGACGTGGAACGT
>SYID01000037.1 GCA_005798925.1 Verrucomicrobiota bacterium | reverse complement strand
TCTTGCCGCTGCCGGACGGACCCAGGAGACAGCAGAGCGTGCCGGCCTCGACGACGAGGTCGACGCCGTCGAGGATCGTCGCATCGCCGATCTGGCGGCGCAGGCCGGTGACGCGAAGGGTGGGCACGCGGCGAACCTAGGCGGAAGGCCGGCCCGGGAGCAAGGCCGCTCGGCGGCCGCGGCCTGTGAATGACTTCCGCGGGCCTTCGGCTTCCCACGCTTGCCAGCGGGCCGGTTTCGGGCAAGGTGACGGCTCCCATGCGTAACGACGACGAAGACGAGGACGAGAAGACCCCGGCCGCCCCCAAGGACGGCGGGCCGAGCGCCCTGCTCATCCAGAAGAAATTCCTCGAACAGCGGAAGATCTTCCTCTGGGGCGCCGTCGAAGACGCCTCCGCCCGCGACATCGTCGAGAAGCTGCTCTATCTGGACGGCATCGACCCCGGCAAGGAGATCACCTTCTACATCAACACCCCGGGCGGCTCCATCACGTCCGGCATGGCCGTCTACGACACCATCCGGATGATCTCCTCCCCGGTGAAGGTCGTCGTGACCGGCATGGCCGCCTCGATGGGCTCGATCCTCCTCCAGGCGCCCAAGGAGAAAGGCAACCGCCTGCTCTTCCCCCACTCCCGCGTGATGATCCATCAGCCGCTCATCATGGGCCGCATCCAGGCCACCGCCGTGGACATCCACATCCAGGCCCAGGAGATGGAACGCCTGCGCTCCGAGCTCAACGAGATCCTCGCCAAGGCCTCGAAGCAGAAGATCGAGAAAGTCACCAAGGACACCGACCGCGACTTCTACATGACCGCCGAGGAAGCCATCGAGTATGGCCTCGCCGACGCGATCGTGAAGAAACTCTGACGCCGGGCCGACGCGCATGGGGATCGGCGACCGGGCCTACATGCGGACCCCGCGGCCTCCGCGGGAACCGCTCTCGGCGACCGCCTGGGTCGTCGGCGTGCTCATCGTCTTCTTCATCGTCAACCTGATCCAGGAATCGGCGCACGCCGACCTGCTTGGCTGGGCCGTGCTGACCGAGCACCCGCCGATGATCTGGCAGTGGCTCACGCACGCCCTCCTGCATGACGGCTTCTGGCACCTGCTGGGCAACTGCCTCGTGCTCTGGTGGACGGGAGCCGTCGTGGAGCGCGAGCACGGGACGCGCGCGTTTGTCACGGTCCTCGCCGCCGGCTCCCTGGCGGGAGCGCTCGTCTGGATGCTCACCGGCTTCGGCGGGACGCGCGACGGCCAGCTGGTCGGCATCTCCGCCGGCGTCTACGCGCTCATGCTCGTCGCGCTCCTCGACAAGCTGGACCACCAGATCACGCTGCTGCTGTTCTTCTTCCTGCCCGTGACCCTGCGCGTGCGCTGGCTCCTCGTCGTGACGGCGCTCTTCGCCCTCCTGGGCTGGGCGTTCGCCGAGCTCCCCGGCCGCCACGCCTGGCCCCGGTGGCGGCCTTCCTGGCAGGACAGCATCGCCCACTCGGCGCACCTCGGCGGACTGATCTTCGGCTGGCTCGCCTGGCGGTATCTGCAACGGACAAATGCGGCGCCGAGCTACGCTCATGTCCAAGAGCCAATGGAATCCGAAGCCCCGAGCCCGTCCTTCGAAGCCCCGACCGAGGTAAACACCCCAGACCGTCCGTTCACGCAGGCGCAGGCCCGCGCGGAACTGGACCGGCTGCTCGACAAGATCTCCGCCGGGGGATTCGGCTCGCTCACGGCCGGCGAGAAACGTAGGCTCGAAGAACTCAGCGCCCGCCTACGCTGAGCCACCCCACCCCCTTATGCGACTCAGCCTCTTCCTGGCCTCCCTCCTCCTCGGGACGCTGGCCTCCGCCCAGACGGACACCTTCACGACCACTCCGTCGATGCGCGACGAGACCCGCGCCACCGCGGCCCTCCTCGAGAAGCTCCACATCAGCAAGAAGGACATGGGGTCGATCGACATGAACTCGGTCGTGCGCACGTATTGCGAGAACCTCGACGGCGCGAAGATGTATTTCACGTCCGCCGAAGTCGACGAGTTCGTCAACCGCTACGGCAAGACGCTCGACCTCTACCTGCAGCGCGGCAACCTGACGCCGGCCTTCGAGATCTACGCGCTGTTCAAGAAGAAGCTGGCCGACCGCACGGCCGCGAACCTGGCGGCGCTCGACCAGCCGATCGACCTCACCCAGCCGGGCACGTTCCCCGTCGATCGCAAGAAGGCCGATTGGCCGGCCACCCCCGAGGACGCCGACACGCTCTGGGCCCGGCGCCTGCGCCTCGACATGCTCTCCGAGCTCCTGGGCGAGGACAAGACGGGGTCGGGGAAGACGGAGAAGGAGTCCGAACTCCCCGAGATCACCCCGGCCAAGACCAAGGAAGCCGCCGAACGCCTGAAGAAACGCTACGCGAAAGGCCGCAGCTACCTCGACTTAGACCAGCACGAAGTGGAAGAGCTCTTCCTCAACTCCTACTCCACCCAATACGACCCGCACTCGACGTTCTTCTCCCAGCAGTCGCTCGAGGAATTCGAGATCGCGATGCGCAACTCGCTCGTGGGCATCGGCGCCACGCTCTCCGACGAGGACGGCGTCTGCGTGGTCAAGGAACTCCTGCCGGGCGGACCGCTCGACCTCTCCCGCCAGGTGAAATCCGGCGACAAGATCATCGCGGTCGGCCAAGGCGAGGACGGCGAGATGGAAGACATCGTCGGCATGCGCCTCTCCAAGGCCATCAGCCGCATCCGCGGCAAGCAGGGCACGACCGTCCGCCTCCTGGTCGACATGGCCGCCGGCGGCCGGAAGACGGTCACGCTCAAGCGCGACCAGATCAAGCTCGTGGGCCAGATGGCCTCGGCCAAGGCCTTCGAGATCCCGCAAGGCAACGGCAGCTACCTGCTCGGCGTCATCGAACTGCCTTCCTTCTACGGCAAGAACCAGGACGGCTCCGGTTCGAGCCCTTCCGAAGACATCGAACAGCTGATCACCAAGCTCAAGGCGATGGGCATGCAGGCCCTGATCATGGACCTGCGCAAGAACGGCGGCGGCCTGCTCACCGAGGCGGTCGACATCTCCGGCCTGTTCATCCCGAAAGGCTCGGTCCTCCAGGTGCGCGACAGCCAAGGCCGCTCCGAAGACTACCGCGACGAAGACGAGAAGGTGGCCTGGAACGGCCCGCTCGTGGTGCTGACTTCCAAGCTGTCGGCGTCGGCGTCCGAGATCTTCGCAGGCGCGATGCGCGACCACCGCCGCGCCATCGTGGTCGGCGACACGACCACCCATGGCAAGGGCTCGGTCCAGAACATCATCGAGCTGAGCCGCTTCGACCGCACGCTGAAGTCGGCGGTCAAGGTGACCATCCAGAAATGGTATGCGCCCAGCGGCTCCTCCATCCAGCTCAAGGGCGTGCCGGCCGACATCGTCGTGCCGTCCGTCTTCTCGGTGCTGCCCGTCGGCGAAGGCGACCTCGAACGCCCCCTGCCTTGGGACTCCGTCACGCCCACGCTCACCAAGGCCGACGAAGGCGACTGGCTGAAGGCGAAGATCACCGATGACCTCATCACCCGCCTTTCCGCCAACTCAGCCCGCCGCCAGGCCGAGCTGCCGGAGTTCCTGACGCTCTCCCGGACCATCGACTGGACCAAGAACCGGCAGGTGCGCAAGGAGGTCTCGCTCTCGCTCGACCAGCGCAAGACGGAACGCCAGGACGACCTGGAGTTCCGCCAACAGATCCGCCGCGAGCTTTCCGATTACGCGAAGCAGGCCTTCAAATCAAGCGAGGTGAAGCTCGACGCCGCCATCGAGCAGGAGAAGAAGGAAGGCCCCGGCTCGGCCGCCAAGATGAAGCGCGCCTCGCGCATGCGTGATCCGCTCGAGGACGAAGACTGGCCGGAATACGACATCCAGCTCCAGGAGGCCATCCGCATCGCGGCCGACTGGACCGCGCTGACCGGCGCCACCCCGCTCGCCGTCGCCCTTCCGCCGGAAAAGAAGAAGTAGGCCGTCGCCCGGAGCGCCGTCCTCATCAGGCCGCCCACCCGGGCGGCTTTTTTGTTGGGCACGTTCGCCGTGGCGCGGCCGGGTAGGGCTGACCACCCTTGGTCAGCCGCGGTTGAGCGAGGGCGCTCAACCCTACCTCCGATACATGACTATGTCGTGACGCGGTCCCGACCCTACCTCGAGACAGGCGGATGCGATGTCATCGCATCCCTACCTCCTGCGGTTCCCGCCACCTGAATCGTATGTTTTCCATTCAGTGCTCCACTCAGTCCTCCATGCAGCCACCCCGCCTTCCCTTCTTTGATTTGCCCAACCCCCCGCCGTCCGACAATTTCCGCCCATGCCCTCCCCTGAAGCGCTGGCCTACGGCACCCTCTTCGTCGCCGTGCTCCTGATCCTCCTGCGCCCCCGCCGCGCCGGGCTTGCCCTGCGGCGCCTCCATGGCGAACTGGAGGGCCGCGCGGTCGAGCTCCACACCCTCACCAACGCCCGCGGCATGGAAGTCTCGGTCAGCGACTACGGTGCGACGCTCACCTCGGTCCGCGTGCCCGACCTCCATGGCCGGATCGACGAGGTCACGCTCGGCCTGCGCTCGTTCGCCGACTACGCCGCCGGCAACCCGTTCCTCGGCAGCACGGTCGGCCGCTACGCAAACCGGCTCGCCGACGGACGCCTGACCCTCGACGGGCGGACGATCGAGCTGGCCCGCAACAACAACGGCAACCACCTCCACGGCGGCCTCCGCGGCCTCGACAAGCGCGTCTGGTCCTCGGCGGCGTTCCGCACCGCCGACGCGTCCGGCGTACGTTTCACCTACGTGAGCCCCGCGGGCGAGGAGGGCTATCCCGGCACGCTCAGCGTCACGGTCACCTACGTCCTCGCCGACCATGCCGACGAGCTGACCATCGACTTCGCGGCGACGACCGACGCCCCCACGGCCTGCAACCTGACGAATCACGTGTTCTTCAACCTCGCCGGCCGAGGCACCGTCCTCGACCACCGCCTCACCCTGCGCGCCGACCAGATCGTGCCGGTCAGCCCGGCGCTGATCCCGACCGGCGAGCTGATGGACGTCGCCGGCACGCCGTTCGATTTCCGCCAGCCGCATGCGCTCGGCGAGCGCATCGGCGCGCCGCACGAACAGCTCCGCCGCGCCCGCGGCTACGACCATTGCTACGTGCTCGGCACGGACCGCTCCCTGAAGTCCGCGGCCTTCGTGGCCGAACCGACCTCGGGCCGCACGCTCGAAGTCCTGACCGACGCGCCCGGCCTGCAGTTGTATACCGGCAACTTTCTCGCGGGCACGGTGCAGGGCCGCTGGTCGAAGCCGTTCTCCTTCCGCCAGGGCTTCTGCCTCGAGCCCGGACTGTTCCCTGATTCCCCGAACCAGCCCGCGTTCCACCGCCTCGGCTACCCGTCGGGCATCCTGCGCCCAGGCGAACAGTATGCGCAGAAGCTGGTCTTCCGCTTCGGGATCGTGAAATAAGGCTGACCATCCTGGCCGACGGCCGGTCGAACGTATCCGCTCGCCGCCGCTCGCCTACTCGGCCTTCTTCTTGCCCAGCTCCGCGTCGGTCCAGGCGTCGTTCCGTCCCTTGGTCTCGGCGCGGATCTTCTTCACGAGTTCGACCGGCACGGGGTCGGCTTCGTGATCCCACTCCCGGCGGACGTAAGTCAGCACGCCGGCGATCTGTTCGTCGGTCAGGAAACCGGCGGCAGGCATGTCATAGCTGTAGCTCACGCCCTTGACCTTGATCGGGCCGCGCAGGCCGTGCATGACG
>SYID01000246.1 GCA_005798925.1 Verrucomicrobiota bacterium | reverse complement strand
TTCGTCGGCGGCGAAGCCAACTTCTCCGACCACGGCGCCAACCGCCTCGGCGCCTCCGCCCTCATGCAGGGCCTGGCCGACGGCTACTTCGTGCTGCCTTACACGGTGACCGACTACCTCGCCGGCGAGAAGCCCGGCAGCCGTCCGTCCGTCGACGCCCCGGAGTTCAAGGCCGCCGTCAAGGACGTCAACGACCGCGTCGCCAGGCTCCTGTCGATCAACGGCACGAAGTCGCCCCGCTCCTACCACAAGGCCCTCGGCAAGATCACCTGGGAGAAGTGCGGCATGGCCCGCGACAAGGCCGGCCTCGAAGGCGCCATCCGCGACCTGCAGGCGCTCCGCGAGGATTTCTGGAAGAACGTGAAGGTCGTCGGCACCGGCGACGCCCTCGCCCCCGAGCTCGAACGCGCCGGCCGCGTCGCCGACTTCCTCGACTTCGGCATCATGATGTGCCTCGACGCGCTCACCCGTGAGGAGTCCTGCGGCGGCCACTTCCGCACCGAGCACCAGGACGCCGGCGAAGCCAAGCGCGACGACGCTCAGTTCGCCCACGCCGCCGTCTGGGAATGGACCGGCGACGGCCGGCTGCCCGCCCGCCACGTCGAACCCCTCGTCTACGAGGAGACCCAACTCTCCACCCGCTCTTACAAGTAACCACCATGGTCCAGGACAACGGAAAAGAAACCACCCTCGCGCTCAAGCTGCGCGTCTGGCGCCAGCGCCGCGGCCAGCCCGGCGCCTTCGAGGAGCATGCCCTCGCGGCCGTGCCGACCTCGGCCTCGTTCCTCGAGATGATGGACATGCTCAACGAGCAGCTCATCAGGCAGGGCAAGGACACCTTCGCCTTCGACCACGACTGCCGCGAAGGCATCTGCGGCATGTGCTCGATGACGATCAACGGCATGCCGCACGGCCCCATCCCGGGCGTGACGACCTGCCAGCTCCACATGCGCAACTTCCGCGACGGCGAGACGATCACCGTCGAGCCGTGGCGCGCCCGCGCCTTCCCGGTCGTCAAGGACCTCGCGGTCGACCGTTCCGCCTTCGACAAGGTGATCCAGGCCGGCGGCTTCATCACCGTCCGCACGGGCTCGGCCCCCGAGGCCAACAACATCCCGGTGCCCAAGCCCGTCGCCGACGAGGCCATGGACGCCGCGGAATGCATCGGCTGCGGCGCCTGCGTGGCTTCCTGCAAGAACGGCTCCGCGATGCTCTTCGTCGGCGCCAAGATCAACCACCTCAACATCCTGCCCCAAGGCCAGGCCGAGCGCGACCGCCGCACCCTCGCCATGGTGAAGACGATGGACGAGGCCGGCTTCGGCAACTGCACCAACTATGGCGAGTGCCAGGCGCACTGCCCCAAGAGCATCACGCTCGACGTCATCGCCAAGCTCAACCGCGACTACCTCCGCGCCCGCGTGAAGGCGTTCTTCTCCTCCCCCGGCAAGCCTTCCAAGGGAGGAGACTGAGCGCGGCGCTGCGCGCCGCGAGGGTCACGCGGGCAAGGGGACACGGTGACAAGGGGAAGTAAAAGAGGGCGCCGTCAGGCGCCCTTCTTGTTTGGGTAGGGATGCGATGACATCGCATCCGTTCGAGTCTAGGGGGCGGACGCGATGTCATCGCGTCCCTACTCAGGTAACACTCCCCCGATACTCCATACTCGCGGACTCCGCCTACCTCACTCCGCCTCGACGACGGCCTGCTCGCTGACGCACGTCAGAACGACCCGATTGTTGCCGTTGGCGGCCTGGATCGCCCGGACGAATTCGCCGGCGGCGGCCGCGTCCTTGAGCGTCACTTCGTAGGCGAGTTCGGTCATGAGCCCCGCCTGCACCGTCTCGACGGACCGCAGCGCATGATGGGAGAGGTGCCGGGCGAAGGCGGCGGCGAAGGCCTGGTCGGCGTCGACGTCGGTGGCCACGCGCACGCGCAGGAGGTGCGAACCTTTCAAGGAGGAGAAGAGGTTCGCCCGCGCGAGCAGGAACACGAAGGCGCACACGAGCGGGACGGTGACGCCCGCCAGCAGGTATTGGCGCGCGCCGACGGCGAGACCGGTCGCCATGGCGAGGAAGATGAAGCCGATGTCGCGCGACTGGCCGACGTTGCGTCGGAAGCGGATGATCGAGAAGGCCGCGAACATGCCGAAGGCGGTGGCGAGGTTGCCCATGACGACGAGGATGACGAGCGTGACGACCGTGCCGAGGATGAGCAGGGTGTGCACGTAGTCCTGCGAATAGCGTGTGCCGCGGTACGTGCGCTTGTACGTCCAGGCGACGAGCGCGTTGAGCAGGAAACTGAGGACGATCGCGAACAGGATCTCGCCTGCGGCGGGCGGCGTGGACGGCGGAGCGGACAGGAGCTGGGTGAAGAGGTCGGCCTCGGGCGCGGGGGTCGCGGCGAAGCAGGCGGGTAAGGGCAGGTTCATCTCAGGAAAGGCGGGCAGGGGTCTCGGCCAGCAGGCCGATACTGGCGGAATATTTGCTGAAGGGTCGAGGGTGGAGTCCGGCCGCCCCCAGGTAGGCGGCCAGCGCATACGGCACGGAAGCCGACCCCTTGACCTCCATGACCGCCAGGCCGCGGGGGAGCGCCGCGAGGTCGCACCCATCGTCTTCGACCGCCGGGCTCAGCCGGTCGAAGCGCGCGCGGATGTCCTGGTCGAAGGTCACGCGGAGCCGTATTGCGCCCTTTTCGTCGCGGTAAAGGTAGGCGCTCCGGTCATAGCGGATCACGCAGGCCGGCGCAAAGCCGTCCTCCGCGATCAGCCGACGGACTTCGGCGAGGATGCGTTCGTCGGCCGGGTCCGGGCTCGTCAGGACCGCGCCACGGACGAGCGCGCAAGCGTCGGCGAGCGGCAGGCGCACGCGCCGCTTGGCCCCTTCGCGCCCGTCGCGCTGCTTCACTTCGACGAAGGTCGTCGCCGGGATGCGGCCGTCGCGGGTGCCGTAGACGCGCACACGCAGCTTGCGGCGCGAGGGCACGCCCCGCCAGGCTTCCCAGTGGCAGCGCCGGTCGGGGGTGTCGCAGTAGAGGCTCACCACCGGATAGCGTCCGTCGGCGCTGCCGGCCGTATCGGGGAGGAGCCGGTCGGCGAAACGCGCGAGGAGCTCCGACCGGCGCACGTCGTCGATCAGGAACTTATGCTCGAAGCGCGCGGCGATCTCCATGTCAGTTGATGCGCGTGAGGGTGAGCGACCCGCGGTCGAACCAGGCCTCGCCCGCCTCGGCGCGCAGTTCGAGCACGAGCACCGGGTCCGTTTCGGCGACGGAGAACTCGACGGAGACCGTGCGCCAGCCGTTCGTGCCCGTGAGGGCGGGGACGCCGGTCTGGCCGGAGAGCCGGAAGCACAGGCCTCTCTCGCGCTCCTCGCGGCCCGCGACGACGCCGGCGGTCTTGACCTGACCGGTCAGACGATAGCGTCCGGGACCGGTCGCGAACGGCAGGCGGAAGTCCCCGCCTTTCTTCGGGCCGGCCTTCACGTGGAAGCATCCGCGTCCGTCCATGTCCTGTTCGTCCGCCTCCTTCTCGTCGGCGTTCCGTTCCCAGGCGTATTTGCCGAGGTTGGCCCGGCCGCCGAGCGAGCGCAGCTGCGTCGCGTCCTCCAGTTGCGTACGCACGGCGGCGAGGCGTTGCTTCACGCGTTCGGCCGCGTCTCGGCCGCGCTGCTCGAAGCGCTTGGCCTCCTCGGCGTCGATAGGGGTGAGCCGGGCCTTCGTGTTGGCGGCCAGTTCCAGGATGCGCTTCGGCCAGTCGACCGTCCGGAAGTTCCTCTCGTAGACGGCGAAGAACTGCGTCCGGTAGCGTTCGCGCATCGCGCGATCGCCGAGCAGGGCGTTGGGCACCAGCGCGCCGGGCTGACGGAACACATACCAGCGGTCGTCGCCGAAGACCTGGTCCATGCCGTGGAGGATGAAGTGGAACTTGCCGGAAGCGGGGTCCTCGTAGAACCGGTAATTGTTACGGTTGAAGGAATACCCGTCCCAATGGCAGAGGATCTGCTCGAGGGCGAGGTGACGGAAGTAGGCGTCGACGTCCAGGATGCGCTCCATCCGCCGGAGGCGGAGCGCGGGCGACGGTTCTTTCGTGGCGCCGATCAGTTCCGTAAGGCGGACCTTCTCGTCGGGGTCGCCTTGGTCGACCTCGATCGGCCCGTCGATCTCGTTGACGAACCCGCCGTCGTAAAGGTGGCCCTTGGTGTCCTTGAAGAAGTAGGAAAGGAACTCGGTGTTGAAGCCTTCCTTGAGCACGTAGGTCCCGAGCGGCTTGCCGTTGAGGACCACGAAGGCGTGCGTGCAGCGGGAGGCCGGCACGCCGGCGCGGCGGGCCATCTCGCCGGCGACCATCTCGAGCAGCATCGTGCCGTCCTGCGCGCAGTTGTTGAGCTGGAACTTGGAGAGCCCCCGGAACTCCTGGCTCTTCTTGGACTTCGCGGTGCGGAGCGAGAAGCCCGGGCGGTCTTCGGTGATCTGCCGGAAGCTGCCCGCCGAGCCCTTGAGCTTCACCGAGCACTTCTCGAGCGTCACGCCGCCGGCTTCCTTGATCGTCAGCGTCACGTAGTCGCGCGGGTTCTTGGCGAGCTTATCGATGTTCTCCTGGGAGATGGTCAGCTCGAGCTTCGGGACGACGCCGCCGAAGAGGGCGTCGGGCGCCACGTTCACGACCGGCGGCTTCGGGACGATCAGCGGCGGCAAAGGCTGCGCGACCGCGGCCGCGGCGCAAAGGAAGGGGATGAGCAGGCGCGATTTATCCACGGGGGCGGGGTAGGCTCACGATGCCTTCGGCGCCGGATGGAGGCAACTGGATTGGTTTAGGGTAAATATGAGAGTATCGAGTATGGAGTATCGAGTATCTGGGGAGTGCATGTCTCGACGCAGCGGCCGCCGCAGGGCGGCCGAGGGTAGGGGCGGGGCTACGCCGCGCCCTGTGCTACGGAGTGCACGACGAATCGTGCCCCTGCCTTGGTTTGCCCTACGGCGAACGCTCTTCCGATACTCGATACTCTATACTCTATACTCTCACATACGCCCTACCCGAACAGCAGTCCCATGCTTTCGGCTAATCCGCCGGGACGGGAGCGACGGAGCCAGACGGATTCGTATTCCTGCTTAAGCTTCGCCTGTTCTTCGGCGGAGACGGGCCGGCCGGCCGCGCGGCGCAGGCCGGCGTCGGCGAGGCGGGCGCCGAGCGAGAGTTCCGCGCGGAGGGTCGCGTCGCCGATCTTGGCGACGAGCGTCTCTGCTTCGGCGAGGTGCGCCTGCGAGGCGGCGATCTCCGCCGCCGTGACGCCGTCGGCGAACTTCGCGAGGGCGGCGGGCTTGGCGGTGAGGAAATCCCAGGTGAGGCTCTTGTTGCGGTTCGCCTTGGCGATCCGGCCGTCGAGCGTGCCGAGCTGACGCAGCGCCGCGGCGACGGCCTGGCCGTCGGCGTCGCTGAGTCCGCCGAGGATCGCGCAGCCCGCGGCGAAGTCGGTCTTGGCGTTCGCGGCGAAACCCCACGCCTGGGCGAGGCCCGCGGCCATCGGCAGCCAGGAGGTCGGCCACGGCTGGTGATGACCGTTGTCGCCCCAGGTGGTGAGCAGGATGCCGCGCGCTTCGTGGCGCACGGCGGCGCCGACGGCTTCGGCCTGATTGGTGAGCGCGTTGTCGAGGCGGCCGGTGAAGCTCTGCCACGCGCTCGTGCCCGGGGCGACGAGGTAGTTCCGGCCGAGCTCGCGGAGGCGTCCGCATTGCTCCTTGAAGGGATGGCCGGCATCGTAACCCCACACGACCGGCACGGCGTCGGCCGGGGCGTCCTGCGCGAGCGCGAGGTCCTCGAGGAGGATGTCGCCCCAGAACTGCACGGTGCGGCCGCGCTCGCGGCCGAGGGCGCAGAGCGGCTTGAGGTGATCCAGATAAACGCGGTGCTTGCCCCGTTCGGCGACGGCCTGCTTGCTGAAGCCTTGGCCGAGCTCCCAGGGCTCGTCGCCGCCGATGTTCACCTGGCGGCTGCGGAAGTTCGGGAGGTAGTCGTCGAGGAGTCCCGCCACGAAATCCAG
>SYID01000245.1 GCA_005798925.1 Verrucomicrobiota bacterium | reverse complement strand
GGAGAATTGGCGGACGGGTCCGAGGTCAGGTTGCTGGGAAAGTTCGGCGGCCATCAAACCATACTATGCCATGATCTGGCGGTTTCTCCAGCCCCATCTCCGGCGGGCCCGCAAGGTTGACTTGACTTACATCTTCATATCCAGATACGAAGATACATAATGTTGACCTTCGCCGCCCTTCTCCTCGCCCAGGCACCGACCCGCCTGCCCGATACGGTCGTGATCGAAACCCGACAGGCGAAGCCCCTGGCCGAAGCCTCGCCCTCCGTCAGCCGCCTCGACGTCGCCGCCGCGACCGACGCCGGGCAGACGACCCTGACGAGCCTGCTCGGCGGCGCACCGGGTGTCTTCGCCGCGGAGCAGTCCGGCGAAGGCTCGGTCGGCTCGCTCTTCCTCCGCGGCACCAACTCCACCCAGACGGCGGTCCTTCTCGACGGCCGACGTCTGCCGCAAGGTTTCTCCAACTCCTACGAGATCGGCCGCTACCGCATCTTCGGGCTTTCCTCCGTCGAAGTCCTGCGCGGCCCCTCCTCCACCCTCTACGGTGCCAACGCGCTCGGCGGCGTCGTCGACCTCCGTCAGCAATCCCCGCTCACGTCCCGCGCCGGTTCCACGCTCGTCGCCGAAGGCGGCTCCTTCGGTCGCGGAACGCTCAATTACGCGCTGCTCGCGAACAACGCCGAATCCGGCAAGGCCGCCACGCAAGGCACGGCGCTGTCGCTGACCGCGACGCATGACGACGGCTTCCGCCCGAACGCCGACCGCGAGGCCGTCAGTGCTTTCCTCAAGCATGAACAGCGCCTTTCGCCGAACCTGGTCTTCGACTTCGTCGGTTCGGCCGACCACGGCAAGGCCGGCCTGCCCGGCCAGCAGCTCGGCGGACCGCCCAACGTCACCGACTGGCAGCGCGACGGCGGCTGGCTGCTCTCACCCGGCCTACGTTTCCAAGACGAAGACACCGAAGCCTCGGTCTTCTGGTCGCGCGCAGGCTCCTCGATCCAGAGCCTCACCGTCCCGTTCGCCAACCGCTACCTCCTCGACCGGGATGAACTCACCGCGACCGTCGACCGACGCGTCCGTCCCGACCTGAGCCTCGGCCTCGGTCTCAGCTACGAACGCACCTCCTTCGATCAATTCGACGTCGCCGCGAACAGCCTCACTTGGGCCGAGACCCAGGAAAGCCTCGGCATCTGGACCCGGGCAGAGTGGCAGGCCACCGCGAAGGACCGGATCCGCGCCGCGATCCGCACCGACCGCTTCACCGACTTCGCCGGGAAGACCACCGGCGACGTCACCTACAGCCGGCGCCTGACCAAGGAGCTGCTGGCGCATGCCAAAGTAGGCACGGCTTACCGCGCACCGGCGGCGAACGACCTCGCCTACGGCACGCACCTCAACCTCCCCCTCCGCCCGGAGAGCAACACGGGCTTCGAAATCGGCCTGCGCCACGAGAACAGCGTCCCCGGCGCCTTGTCCTGGACGCTCGTGGCCTTCCGCAACGACCTGAGCGACCTCATCGATTACAATCCGGTCAGCTACCAGACCTACAACATCGCCAAGGCGCGCACCCAAGGATTGGAAGCCGGCCTGGAGACCCGCCCGGCCAAAGGTCTGCGTCTCTTCGGCGCGGCGACCTGGCTCGACACCCAGATCCTGTCCTCGGACTACTTCCTCGGGACCGGACTGACCGGTGACAAGCTGCTCCGACGGCCGACGCTGACGCTTTCGGTCGGCGCGGAGATCATGCCGAACGATGACTGGACCTTCGGCGTCTCCGCCGCCCATCTCCGCGGGCGCGATGACTTCGACTGGAACGCCTTCGCGCGGACGGAACTCCCGGACGCGACGTTCGTACGCCTCTGGATCCGCCGCGTGCTCTCCGACCGCACCGAAATCTCCCTACGCATCGAGAACCTCTTCGGAGAGGACGCCCCGCCGGCTGCCTTCGGCTTCCCCGCGCAGCCGCGCTCGGCCTACCTCAGCCTGACCCGTCGGTTCTGAGGACCCGATCGCGGGACGTAACTCCCGACCGGAGAACGTCATATTCACAGCGGACCCAATCCGTTTGCATCCCGTGACGGGATGGGCAAAGTCCGATGCCTTTCCCATGAGCCGGTATTACTTCGCCTACGCCTCCAATCTGGACTCCACCCAGATGGAGCGGCGTTGCCCCGGTTCGAGTTACCGCGGCAAGGCCTTCCTGCCGAAGCATCGCCTGGCTTTCACGCACCCCAGCTCCACCTGGGGCGGCGGCTCGGCGGACATCCTCGAGGATCAGGATACCCCCGGGGTCTGGGGCGCGATCTACGAGATGACGCCCGACGACTGGAAGCGCATGGATGAGGCCGAAGGCGCCGCCTACAAGCGCATCAAGCTGACCGTGCTCGAAGCCGGCCTGGAAGACTGCCCGCTCGACTGCCAGGCCTACAAGGTCGTCGACCCGACCGGCCCGCACCTGCCCTCCCGCCTCTACCACGAGAAGATCGTGCGCGGCGCCCTCGCCCGCGGCCTGCCCGCCGGCTGGATCGCCTGGCTCAGGGGCCTTTCGATCAAAGGCTGACGTGGCCAAGGCGAAGGCACGTTGCTTCTGGTGCGGAGACGATCCGCTCTACGTCGCTTACCACGACGAAGAATGGGGCGTGCCCGTGCGGGATGACCGCCGGCTGTTCGAACAGCTCATCCTCGAAGGCGCCCAAGCCGGACTTTCGTGGATCACCGTGCTGAAGAAACGGGAACACTACCGGCGGGCGCTCGCCGGCTTCGACGTCCGTAAGCTCGCCCGCTTCGACGCCAAGCAAGTCGACGCCCTGATGCAGAACGCCGGGCTGGTGCGCCACCGTGGCAAACTCGAATCCGTCGCCCTCAACGCGCGCGCCTTCCTAGCGATCCAGGAGGAGCACGGCAGCTTCGCGCAGTGGCTCTGGGCGCACGTCGACGACAAGCCGGTCATGCGTCGCTCGCGTCGGCCGCAGCCGACCACGCCGCTCGCCGGAAAGATCTCCAAGGAGCTCAGACGTCGCGGCATGAAGTTCGTCGGGCCAACGATCATCCAAGCCTACCTACAGGCCGTCGGCGTGTACGACGAACACCTGCCGGGGTGTTGGAAAGCCTAGACAGGAGCAGGGCTTGGGCCAGGGCTGGGGCTAGGTTTAGTTTATTTTGCCGCCGGCACGTAGCCGTGGACGGTGACGGCGAGCTTCTCGGTCGTGGGCTCGATGGTCCTTTTGGCGACGACCTTGCCGCCGACCATGACGGTGAACTGGGTCGGCTGGCTGGTGGCGGGCACGTTCACGTGGAACTTGTTCATGTGCTTGGCGTCGATGCGTCGGTCCGCGAGGCGGAAACGCAGGATGCCTTTCTTGGTCTCCACGACCAACTGACAGTCCGTCGGCTTCACCTGGGCCGTCTCTTCCGGGTAGCAGAACCCGAGCGAGCCATGCAGGGCCGGGTAAGCGTAGCTGGTCAAGGTCGCCGCCGGATCGTAGTAACCGAGCAAGGTGACCACCGGCGCGCCGAAGGTCTGCGGCTTGCGCTCCACGGAACCCTCGTTCCCCGTCCCCTCCTGCCACTTCTTCCCGTCGGAGACGTAGGCCTTGGCGAAACCACGCGAGACCGTGACCTCCTCGCCGTTGATCAGGAGCACGGAGTCATAGCCGGCCGAATGCGCGATGGAGACGGAGCGTCCCTTGTTCGCGGCGGAGGCCGCCGGCAGCGGAATCTCCTTCGCCCAGTTGCCGTCGCCCATGGCGACCTCGACGCGTTCATGCTCCGACAGCAGTTTCGCGAGGCTGGCCTCGCTCAGTCCTTTGACCGGGGCTACCACCGCCCGCCCCGTCGCGAGCCGATGCGAGAACGGCTCCATCTTAGCGGTCGACTCGTTCCACTTGCTGAAGCCGGTCGGAGACAGCGGATCGAAGACCGCCTTGGATTCGAGGAATTTCTGGATGATGGCCGCGGTGTTCGGCGTGTAGAGCGTGAAGCGATTGAAGGACGAGAACGGCGCGCCGCCGGCCATGGCGTCGAAGCCGTAGCTCCGCCCGTCGAACGGGGGCTGCGACTGCCCTTCCAGCGTGGCGTCCTTGCCCGTGCGGAGCGCCGAGAAGTTCGGCAGGAAGCGACGCTTGTCCGCGTCCCAGCCCCAGGTCGAGTTGATCTGGTCGGCCGGGCGATGGACGGACCCCTTGAAGCCGTCGACGTAATGGCCGAGCCCGTAGTTATGGCCGACCTCGTGGCTGAACTCGTTGCCGAGGGAGTTGTCGAGCGTCACCATGCCGTTGCCGCCGGAGCCGCCG
>SYID01000036.1 GCA_005798925.1 Verrucomicrobiota bacterium | reverse complement strand
CCGACACGAGCTTCTTCGCCGACGTCGAACTCAAGCCGAACACCGACTACCGCCTGAGCGCCTGGATCAAGACCCACGCGCTGCGCGGCAAGGCCAGCCTGAACGACCACATCGGCCGCGCCGAGACCGAGAGGGTGACCGTCCGCGAGTCGGACTGGACCGAGGTCGAGGTCGTCTTTAACAGCGGCAAGCGCACCAAGGCCAGCATCAACCTGCTGCATGTCGCCACCGGTGATTCCTTCTACGACGACGTCCGCCTCTCGGAACTCACCCTCGCGGGCGAGGCTCCCGTGACCGCCGGCGACGCCGCCCGCGGAGCGGACATCTTCTGGAAGCACCCCACGGCTGCCTGTGCCATCTGCCACATGGTGGGAGGGAAGGGCAGCGCCATCGGGCCGGCGCTCGACGGCATCGCCACCCGCGCGACGCCCGCCTATATCCACGAATCCCTGGTCGAGCCGAACAAGGTCCTCGCCAAGGGCTTCGAGAAGCTCGGCGTCTCGCCGATGCCCCCGATGGGCCTGATCCTCAAGCCGCAGGAGCTCGAGGACGTGAAGGCCTATCTTCAGACGCTGAAGTAAGCCGACGGTCCTCTCCCCAATCTGGTTGATTCGGGGCGAGGGCTATCTATCTCTTTCGACCATGTGCTCCGTCGAACTCAAGAAGCCGATGCATCCGCTGGCCGTCATGGCCTCGCTGCTCGGCGTGACCGTCCTGTCGGCCGCGTTGCTCTACTTCGGCGTTCCGGGCACCGCGTTCCACGGCATGAAGTCGGGCGTGTTCTTCCCGATGGACGTCGAGTTCGACGACGCGCGCTTCATGGATCACCAGATCAAGTGCACCTCCGCGGAGGTCACCGCCGAAGTCCGCAAGGCCTTGCTCAAGGTGAAGCCGGACTACCCGGTGGCCAGGGCCTCCGTCCAGCTGACCAACTATCCGTCGGGTTACAAGTTCCACGTCACCTACGCCAGTTACTACGGCCAGCATTTCTCCTTCAGCGGCGAGAAGTGGTTCCGCCGCGGCGCCAAGGTCGGCGAGCCGACCATCGACGCCGAGATCAAGTCCAAGGACGACGCTTTCGAGAAGGCCATCCGCGACGCCATCGAGGCTTACTTCAAGTCCAAGGGAGCCCACGGCTGAGGCAAGGGTACGAGCGGCCTCCGTCGTTTATGCGGCTTGGGATTTCCTCGCCCTCGCCCTTGGTCGTCACTTCTTCCCCTTCGCTTCCTTGATCCGGACTTCCTTGGTCGCGGGTCGAGCCTTCAGCGCCGCGGCCCAGGTGGGCTGATCGCCTTCCTTGATCGACCATACCGTCACGTCGTCGACCTCCATGTGGCCGGCTTCGAGCCCGCCGAGCATCACGGCGTGGAGCTCGCTCTTGTAGGTCGGGTGCTTGCCGTGGAAAGAAGGGCCATCCTGGAACTGTACGAACACCTCGTCGGCGCGACGTTCCACCATGACCGTGACCCACTTGCCGGGCTCGAGCTTGAAATCCTTGGCGACGTCGAGCTGCAGGGAGTCGCCGTCCGCGAGCAGCATCGCGCCGTTTTCGCCCCAGGTGATCCGCGCGATGTGGTGGCCGATCTCGATGAAAGGCGGCACCGACTTGCGTAAGCCGGCGACGAACGGCTTGCCGTCGATGAGCCGCATCGAGAATTTCAGCACATAATCCGCCGGCGTCTTCGTGAGCACGATACGCGGGTGCACTCCTTTATGGGTTTCATGCGAGGCCTGGAATTCGGCGGTGGAAGCTTCGCCCTTGAGCACGCCATCGGCGACCTTCCAGCGCGTGCCTTGGTTCGGGTTCCAGGCGCCGACCAGCGGCGATTTCGCGGCCACGGCCTTAAGCTCGCGCGGCTGGCTGAAGTCGTCTGCGAAGAGGACCTTGTCCGGGATCAGTAGCTGGGGCTTCAGATCGGCGGCCATGGCGGCGAAGGGGAGGAGGGCGAGCAGGGCGAAGCGCATGGGTGGATACGGAGCATACACCGCGGCGGCCCATCGGGTTGCATCCGCATACAGAAGAGCCCCGGATTGCTCCGGGGCTCTTGCAAAGTGGGGTGATTGAGGGGACTTGAACCCCCGACCCCTGGTACCACAAACCAGTGCTCTAACCAACTGAGCTACAACCACCGTGCGTCCTTCCTAGGAGGGAAGGAAGTCCTATGCAGGGAATCTCGGGGGGATTGTCAAACCCGGACCCAAAAGCGGTGGAAACCTTCGGACCGGGCGGCGGTTTGTCTTCTCAGCCGAGTTTTCCTTCCTTTATCCTTTCCCTTTCCTCCTGCGTATCGCTTTCTAACCCGACCTTATGTCTACGTTTTCCGACCTCGGTCTGCCCGAGCCAGTCCTGCGCTCCTTAGCCGAACACGGCTACGTGACCCCGACCCCGATCCAAGCCCAGGCCATCCCGGCGATCATGGCCCGCAAGGACCTGATCGGCGCCGCCCAGACCGGCACCGGCAAGTCCGCCGCCTTCGCGCTCCCGACGCTCTCCCTCCTCGGTCCCGCCGCCGGCAAGCCCCGCTGCCTCGTCCTCGTCCCGACGCGCGAGCTCGCCGTCCAGGTCGACGAGAACTTCCAGAAATACGGCAAGCACTTCGGCACCCGCACCGCGCTCCTCTACGGAGGCGTGGGCTACGGCGCCCAGGTCAAGGCGCTCGAAGAGGGCGTCGACGTCGTCATCGCCACCCCGGGCCGTCTGCTCGACCTGCACGAGCAGAAGATCCTGGACCTGAAGTCCATCCAGATCCTGATCATGGACGAGGTTGACCGCATGCTCGACATGGGCTTCATCGAGGACGTCACCCGCATCGTCAACTACTGCCCGAAGGACCGCCAGACGCTGCTCTTCTCCGCCACCATCTCCGACGCCATCGGGCGCATCGCCGGCTGGGCCCTCCGCGATCCGGTCACCGTCGACGTCCGCACGGGCCTCGGCGCCGCCGACACGGTCGATCACGCCATCTACCCGGTCGACATCTTCCAGAAGTACGACCTGCTGCTGGCTTTGCTCAACAAGAGCGGCTACAAGTCCGTCATCGTCTTCACCCGCACGAAACGCGACGCCGACCGCATCGCCGAGTGGATCGAAGGCCATGGCACGCCCGTCGCCACGATGCACGCCGACCGCAGCCAGTCCGAACGCGCCGCCGCGCTCGCCGGCTTCAAGTCCGGCAAGTACAGCATCATGGTGGCCACCGACATCGCCTCGCGCGGCCTCGACATCCGCGGCGTGACGCACGTCATCAACTATAACGTGCCCGAGCACGCCGAAGACTACGTCCACCGCATCGGCCGTACCGGCCGCGCTTCCGCCGAAGGCGAAGCCTTCACGCTCTACTCGCCGGACGAGATGCACCACCTGCAGCAGATCGAAGTCCTGCTCGGACGCGCCATCGAGCGCCGTAAGCTCGATGGCTTCCGTTATTATTCCGAACCGCAGCTGACCCCGGGCGGGCCCAAGGCCGCCGCGGTCTCGCGCAAGCGCAACCGCTGACCGTGTCCGCGTCCGCTGCCGAGCCTCCGATGCGGCGAGCCCTCGAGCTCGCCCGTCAGGCTTGGGGACGCACGCACCCCAACCCGATGGTGGGGGCGGTCATCACCGAAGACGGGAAGATCGTCGCCGAAGGCTTCCACGCCGGCGCGGGCCAGCCGCATGCCGAGGTCATGGCCTTGCGCGCCCTGGGCCGCAGGCCCGCCCCCGACGCGATCCTGCACGTCACCCTCGAACCTTGCTGCACGCACGGGCGCACGCCGCCCTGCGTCGGCGCCATCCTGGCCGCGGGCATCCGCACCGTCGTCGTGGGCGCCCGTGATCCGAATCCGGCCCACGCCGGCCATGGCCTCGAACTCCTGCGCGCCAAGGGCGTGGCGGTCGTCGAGGGCGTGCTCGGCGAGGAATGCGCCGGACTGAACCTCATCTTCAACCATTGGATCGTCCAAGGCTCTCCGCTGATCGCGCTCAAGGTGGCGTCGACGCTCGACGGCAAGCTGACCTTGCCGGCCGGGCAGGGCAGGGCCATCACTGGCCCGGCCGCGCAGGCCTACGTGCATCGCCTCCGGCGTCTCTTCCCGGCCATCGCCGTGAGCGCCGACACGGCGCTCGCCGACAACCCTCGGCTGACCGCGCGAGGCGACGAAGGCGAGAGCTGTCCGGTGCGCTTCGTGCTGGACCGCCGTTTCAAGACCGCGGGACGGACGGGCCTCAATCTCTTCCAAGACGCGCACCGCACCCGCACCATCGTCGTCGGCCTCGGCGCCGTCGCCAAGAAGTCCGACCTGGCCTGGTATGAGGCCGAAGGCGTCAAGGTCTGGACGCTCGTCGGCGACGACGGCTCTTTCCTGGATGTCTGGGTCGAGCGTTGCGCTCAGGAAGGGATCACCGGCGTCCTTGTCGAGGCCGGCCCGCGGTTGGCGGCCGCGCTGCTGTCAGCCGGGACGGCCGATTACCTTTACGCGTTCGTCGCCCCCCGGACCGGCGATCCGTCAGCGCCGAGCTGGCATGAAGGGATGACGCTCCCGCAGGGTGGGCTAGGGACCTCCCTGGTGGGGTCTGAAGCCCTTTACCAGGGGTATCTGGGGTAACTTCTCCCTTTCTTCGAGAAAGGACTCCTAGGCTGAATTAGGGGTGATTACGCCGTCTTAGGCAGGCGAGAGGGGTCTTTTTGTCCCAAAGAGGGCGCTTTGCCTGTTTTGGCTCGACTTTTCAAGAAAATCTTACATCAAAGCGAGTCCGCCTCCCTGTCCGCCGCAGAATGGCCCTAACCTTCACAATCCTAACTACTTATGACAGAGAAAATCTTGGACCACAAGCGTAAGGAGAAGCCCTCCTTCACCTCTCTCATCGAGAAGAAGCGGGATGGCGGCGAGTTCACCGCCGACGAGATCCGTCACATCATCGACTCGGTGATGGACGCCGAGATGCCGGAGGCCCAGCAGGCCGCCCTGGCCATGGCGATCTATTTCAAGCAGATGTCCGCGCAGGAGACCGCGCTCCTGGCCGAAGAACTCCGTCTCTCCGGCGACGTCATCGACCTCGATCGTCTGACCCAGCCCAAGATCGCCAAGGTTTCGACCGGCGGCGTGGGCGATAAGACGTCCATGGTCCTCGGCGCCCTCGGCGCCGCCGCCGGCGTGATCATGCCTGGCATGAACGGCAAGGACGAAGAATTCTGCATCTCGACCGTCGAGAAGCTCAGCTCGATCCCGGGCTTCAAGGGCAAGGCCACGATGGACCAGTTCCGGCAGCAGCTCGAACGCGTCGGTTGCGCCGTCACCGAGCAGTGCCGCGAGATCGCCCCGGCCGACGACATCCTCTACACGCTCCGGCAGAAGACGGGCACGATCCCGTCCCTCCCGCTCATCACGGGCAGCATCCTGTCCAAGAAGCTCGCCGAAGGCTGCGAAGGCCTGGTGATCGACGTGAAGTGGGGCAACGGCTCCTTCATCCGCGACCTCGAGCAGGCCAAGCAGCTCGCCCGCATCGTCACCCGCGTCGCCCGCTCGCTCAACCGCAAGTGCGTCGCCCTCGTGACCGACATCAACCAGCCCCTCGGCGATTCCGTCGGCACGGGCCTCGAAGTCCTCGAAGCCGTCCGTCTCCTGAAGGGCGAAGGCCCCGAGGACCTGCAGGACCTCGTCCTTAAGCTCGGCATGGAAGTCGTGCGTCT
>SYID01000035.1 GCA_005798925.1 Verrucomicrobiota bacterium | reverse complement strand
GGCGAGACGACCACCGGCGTCCATTCGCCTGGCCGGGGCAGCGCCAAGACGACCTCGCGATCGTGCGGATTGCAGGCCATCAGGACCCGGGACGGCCCAAGGGCGCCGTCGGCGTTCAGGACCGCGACGAACGCCTCGCCGCCATGCTGATGCGTGACCTGCATCCAGCCGGGCGAGACCACCTGCTTCGGCCGCAGGACGGCGCCGGCGGCCGAAAGCCGGAAGCCGATCAGGCGGGCGACGAACTCATGCTCGGCGCGGAAACGCTCGAGCCGGACGGGGTCCAGCCGGTTGAGGTCGCCGCGGCGCCAGGTATTGCTGACGCCTCGCTTGGTCATGAGGAAATCCTGGCCGGCGCACAGCATCGGCACCCCCGCCGAGCAGAGCAGGATCACGTGCATGAGACGGGTCCGGAGGACGTCGGCGGGCGCCGGGTCGAGCGCGTCGGCGCCCGCCCGCTCGGTGATGCGGTCCAGCCACGCCATGTCGTCGTGCGACTGGGCGTACCGCAGGCGCGCGGAAGGCCGGAAGGCGCAGGCGGCGACGTGATGCAGCAGGTCCGCGGCCTTGGCGTGCCCGCGCACGTAGGAAGGGAGGAACTCCCGGAAGGCGTCGTCCCAGCTGGTCCAGGTGGTGTGATCGAGGTCGCGCGCGGCGTGGCCGCGGAAACTCCACGGTTCGGCGATGAGGATCTTATGCGGGGCGCGGAAACGGAAGTCAGCCTCGATCTCGCGCAGCAGGGGCGTGCCCAGCAGTTCGGCGAGGTCGAGCCGGACGCCGTCGACGCCGAGCGTCTCCGTCCAGTGGCGCAGCGCCGCGTGGACGAGCCGCTTGAACATCGGCGCCTCGGCGCGGACATCGTTGCCGCAGCCGCTCCAGTTGGTGAGCCGTCCCTGCGGGTCGACGCGGTAGTAATATGGCTCGTCGATCGCGCCGAGGCCGTTGGGCGAACCGAAATGATTCAGGACGACGTCCATGATGACGGCGAGGCCGGCCTCATGGCACGCGCGCACGAGCTCGCGGAATTCCTCGACCGCGACGGCGCCGGGGGCCGACGCGTAGGCATTGGCGACGCCGAAAGCGCTGACGGGCATGTAACCCCAGTGGTATTCCTCGGCGGCGCCGTGCTCGAACTCGGCGCAGGGCAGCAATTCGAGCGCGTTGACGCCGAGCGAACGCAGGTAGTTGCCGCGCGTCCGGACGAAACGGGTGAGCTCGCGGTAACCGCCCGCGGCGGGCGCCCCTCGGGCGAGGCCGAGCAGGTCGCGCACGTGGCCCTCGAGGATCACGAGGTCCTCGACCGCCGGCGGCGTGAAACCGTCGGCGAACGGCCGCAGCTCGTCGGGACCGAGGATGATGCCGGCGGCCTGGCCGGGTCCGAGCACGGCGCGCGCCCACGGATCGACCAGCGGAGCATCGCCGAACCGTTCCTGGGCGGATTCGCCCCGGCCGGCCACCGCAAGCCAGTAATGGGCCCCCGTGAGGTTCTCCGGGTACGCGGCCGACCAGGCGCCCTGCCCTTCGGGCCGCAGCGCGAGGAGATGATGCGGACCGCCCTCCGGCTGACGCCAGGTGACTTCGACCGAACGCGCGCGCGGCGCGAACACGCGGAAGCGGGTCTGCTTCGCTTCGACGATCGCGCCGACGGCGCCGGCCGGCTCGAGCACGTCGAGCGGATCGGACGCCAGGATGTCGCCGAGCTCGAGCAGGCCGGGCTGCTCGAAGACCACGCGGACGGGCGTCCCGGCGGGATCGACGTCGGCCGCGTGGAAACGGAAGACGTGCCGGTCCGTGCGAAGGCGCGTGAGGATCAGGTTGCGGTGGCCCTGCTCGTCGCGGGCGACGTTGTCCGCGTCATGCGGCGGCTCGATCCAGCGCCCGCCGTCGCGCCGGAACTTGAACGGCGCCTCCTCGGCGTCGCCCAGCACGTCGGCGAGCGCGACCTCGAGCGCGAAACCTTCGGCCCCGTCGACGCACGCCGGGCTCAGCCGCCAGCGGTCCATGTCAGCCGCCCGGCCCCAGTCGTTGAAAGGACCGCTGACGCTGACCTCGCCCTCGGCGGCCTCGGGACAAAGCGCCTTCCAGAAGAAGAAGTGCGCGCGACCCCCGGCGATCCAATGACCGGAGCGCAGGGCCCAGGCGCGGACGTCGGCGGGTTCGAGCGAGCGCAACCGCGCGGGCGGGCTCAGCGTCAGCGGCGGCGCGCCCGGGCCGGCCCAGTCGCGGGCGAGCACGATGAGCCCGGAGACCCCCGTCTCCCAGCGCGCGCTGGCCAGCTCTCTCGTCATCCCCGCCAAGAGGACGCAGGGAAAAAGTTTTGGCGAGCAAAAGCGGGCTTCCCTCCCGTTCGGCGCTTCCCCACGATGCCCCCGTGGACATCAGCGTATTAGTGAGCGACTGGGCAGGCCATCGCCTCCTGGATACCGGCGACGGCTTCAAGCTGGAGGAGATCGGCGGCGTCCGCATGATCCGCAGCGAGCCCAAGGCATGGTGGAGCAGATCCCTGCCGGCCGCCGAATGGGCCCGCGCCGTCGCCGAACATGAGGAAGGCGGCCGCGAAGGCCGCTGGAAGCTCAAGGGCAACTGCCCCAAGGAATGGGAGACCAGTCTCGGCAAACTCCGTTTCCAGCTGCGGTTCATGGATAACTCCAAGCAGTTCGGGGTCTTCGCCGAGCAGTCGCCTCATTGGCGCTGGGTGGCCGAACGCCCCCAGAGACTCGAACCTCGCCCCCGCCTGCTCAACCTTTTCGGCTACACCGGCGCGGCGTCGCTCAACGCCGTCCAGTCCGGCTGGCACGTGACGCATGTCGACGCCTCGAAGCCGGCCGTCGCCTGGGGTCGCCGCAACCAGGAGCTCTCAGGGCTGGCGCAGGAGCCCATCCGCTGGATCATCGAGGACGCGATGACCTTCGTGAAGCGCGAGGTCAAGCGCGGCAACAAATACGAAGCCATCATGCTCGACCCGCCGGCGTTCGGCCGCGGTCCGACCGGCGAGTTCTGGAAAGTCGAACGCGACCTCGCCCCGCTGCTCCGCGCCTGCCGCGAACTCCTCTCCCCGCAGGCGCAGTTCATGATCCTGACCGTCTACACCATCGACGCCTCCTCGATCCTCTGCCACAACCTGCTGGAGGAGGTCACGCGCGGCCTGGCCGGCAAGATCGACATCGGCGAACTCGCCCTGCGGCAGGAGAACAACGGCCGCCTGCTTCCGCTGTCGCTCTGGGGACGCTGGACCGCGAACGGCCGCCCCTGACCGCCGCCCGGACCCGCAATCTGCGGGAAATCGCTTAATTGATTTCCCAACTGCGGATTTAGGGCTCTAAATGGCGGCGTGAGCCTCGTGCCCGACCAAGCCGCCTTCCGTCAGCTGGCCCAGACCTGCGACGTCATCCCGGTGTGCCTCGACCTCATGGCCGACCTCGAGACCCCGGTCTCGGTCTACGCCCGCCTCCGCGCCCTGGGCTCCCCGTTCCTGTTCGAATCGGTGACCGGCGGCGACAAGCTCGGCCGTTATAGTTTCTGCGGCGCCGCCCCGGCGATGACCCTGACCGCCTGGGAAGACCGCACCGAGATCACCCGCCGCGACGGCAGCCGGGAGACCATCCCCACCCCGGCCGACCCGCTGACGCTCGTGAAAAAGGAGCTTTCCGGTCTGCGCGTGGCCAAGATCCCCGGGCTGCCCCCGTTCGTCGGCGGCATGGTCGGCATGGTCGGCTACGAATACGTGCACCGCGTCGAACCGACCGTCCCGAAAGCCGCCAAGGACCCCGCAGGCACCCCCTTGCTCCACTTCATGCTGGTCGACCGCGTCGTCGCCTTCGACAACGCCCGCCAGACCCTCCGCCTCATCGTCAACGCCCGCGTGAAGTCACCGGCGGACGCCGACGCCGCCTGGAGCGCCGCCCAGCAGGAGCTGGCCGCCCTCCGCGCGGTGGTGACCGGCCCGCGGACGGCCGTCGCCGCCGAACTGCCCGCCGCCGCCGGACTCGCGACCGGCCGGACGAATTTCACGCAGCCCGCCTTCGAGGCCGCGATCCGCCGCACACAGGAATACGTCCGCGCCGGCGACTGCGTGCAGGTGGTGCTCTCACGCCGCACCGACGTGCCGTTCAAGGGCGATCCGCTCGACCTCTACCGCGTGCTCCGCCACGTGAACCCGTCGCCCTACATGTTCGTGCTGGAGACCGGCCGCGGCTTCGACGTCGTGGGCGCGTCCCCGGAAGTGAACGTCCGCCTCACGGGCCGCCTCTGCGAGATCCGGCCGCTCGCCGGCACCCGCCCGCGCGGCGCCGACGAGGCCTCGGATCGGCGCCTTGAGGCGGAGCTGCTCGCCGACCCCAAGGAACGCTCCGAGCACCTGATGCTCGTCGACCTCGCCCGCAACGACCTCGGGCGCGTCTGCGTCCCGGGCTCGGTCAAGGTGCCGGATTACGCGGTCGTCGAACGCTACTCGCACGTGATGCACATCGTCTCTCAGGTGGAGGGCCAGCTCTCTCCCGACAAGGACGCCTTCGACCTCTTCCGCGCGACCTTCCCCGCGGGCACCCTTTCCGGCGCGCCCAAGGTGCGCGCGATGCAAGTCATCGCGGAACTGGAAGGCGAACGCCGCGGCGCCTACGGCGGCGCGGTCGGTTACTTCGGTTTCGACGGTGGCCATGACTCCTGCATCGTGATCCGGACCGCCTCGCTCCGCGAAGGCGTCGCCAGCATCCAAGCCGGCGCCGGCGTCGTCGCCGATTCGGTGCCCGCCTCGGAATACGAGGAAACCGTGAACAAATCCAAAAGCGTCCTGCGCGCCCTCGGCCTAGCCGCCGGCCTGCGCTCCTGAGAAGCCCGCCTGTGCCCAAGTCCAAGCCCAAGAAGAGCGCCGCGCCGAAGGCCAAGCCATCGACGAAAGCCGCTGAGAAGGGCCGGACGAAGAAGCCGCCGGGCACGCCCAAGACGCCCATCCCGGCCAAGCCAGCGTCACCGACGAAAAAGCCCGCACTCCCTGAGGAGAAGGTTCGCCCTACCCCCACCCCTGCCCCTAACCCTGCCCCTAACCCTGATTCGGACACCGACCCCACCGAACCGGGACTGCCATGGGAGGAACTGTCCACGGAGGAACGTTCGCCGATCCGCTATTACCTCGATCAGATAGGCAAGACGCCTCTCCTGACGCTGGAGGAAGAGACGGCCTTGGCCCGCCGGGTGCTCAAAGGCGACGAAGCCGCCCGCCAGAAGATGATCCAGGCCAACCTGCGCCTGGTCGTGCGGATCGCCAAGGACTATGATAATTTCGGCCTGTCGCTGATGGACCTGATCTCCGAGGGCAACTTCGGCCTCATCAAGGCCGTGGAACGTTTCGACCCCGACAAGGGCGGCAAGCTCAGCACCTACGCTTCCTGGTGGATCAAGCAGGCCATCAAGCGCGCGCTGGCCACCAGCGGGAAGACGATCCGACTCCCGGTCCACATGGTCGACCGCATCTCGCAGATGCGCCGCGTCACGGCGCGCCTCGCCGCCGAGATCGGCCGCGAACCGCATAACGAGGAGATCGCCCAGGCCATGGAGATCCCCCTGGCCAAGGTCGTGCACATGAAGTCGGTCGCCAACCGCGCCGCCTCGCTCGACCAACCCGTGGGCGAGGAAGGCGACGCCACCTTGGGCGACCTGGTCAAGGACGAGTCCGAACGCACGCCCTTCGAGACCCTGCGCGGTAAGTCCGACAACGACGAAGTCGGCGAGATGCTCGCCGCCCTCGACCCCCGCGAAGCCGAGATCCTGACCCGCCGGTTCGGGCTCGACGGCGAAAGCCCGCTGACGCTCGAGGAAGTCGGCGAGCTCTTCAAGCTCACCCGCGAACGCGTCCGCCAGCTCCAGCAGTCCGCCCTGATGCAGCTGCGACGCATCATGACGGAGCGTCAGAAACTCCTGACGCCGGAAGACGTGCGCAAGAACAAGCTGGCCGAAGCCCGTTCCGAGGTGCTCAGCGAGTTCTTCCGCTCCAAGGGCGTCTCGGCTCCGGGCAAGGGCAAGCCGGGCCGGGAAGGGCTCTGACCTGCTTGTTTTTGGCGGCGGGCTGCCGAAGATAGGCCTGCGACGGAGAGGTTTTTGACCATCCGCCGCCGGACCGTCCGATGGCAGGGGTCTTGCTTACTTCTGAGCATGATCCTGTCCGATTACAAAGGGGCCGACCTCTTCGACGAACTGGTCGACGCCGCGGGCTCCATCCGCCCGTACTATCGCAACGTCGCCGACAAACTCGCCGGCCTCGGCCAGGAAGAACTCAGCCAGAAGCTCCGCAGCCTGGAACTGCTCTTCCTCAAGCAAGGCATCACGTTCACGGTCTACGGCGACGAGAAAGGCACCGAGCGCGTCTTCCCGTTCGACCCCTTCCCCCGCGTCATCCCGGCCGCGGAATGGGAACACATCGAGGCCGGCCTCGTCCAGCGCATCACGGCCCTGAACCTGTTCCTGTACGATGTCTACCATGAGCAGCGCATCATCAAGGACGGCGTCATCCCGCCGGAAGTCGTCTTCGGCGCCTCCCACTACCGTCCGGAGTTCGTCGGCGTCTCCGTGCCGAAAGACGCCTACATCCATGTCTGCGGCACCGATCTGATCCGCGACCGCGACGGCCGCTACCTGGTGCTCGAAGATAACGGCCGCTGCCCCTCCGGCGTCTCCTACGTGCTCGAGAACCGCGCGGCGATGAAGCGCGTCTTCCCGCAGCTCTTCGGCGCCAGCGGGGTGCGCCCGGTCGACACCTATCCGGCCGACCTGCTCGCGACCCTCCGCCACGTCGCCCCGCGCGAGAACCCCAACCCCAACGTGGTCCTGCTCACGCCCGGCGTGCATAACAGCGCCTATTTCGAGCATTCCTTCCTGGCCCGCCAGATGAGCATCGAGATCGTCGAAGGACGCGACCTGATCGCCCTGGACGGCTTCGTGTACATGCGCACCACGCGCGGGCTGCGCCAGGTCGACGTGCTCTACCGCCGGATCGACGATGATTTCCTCGACCCGCAGGTGTTCCGCAAGGACTCCTGCCTGGGGGTCCCGGGGCTCGTCGACGCGGTCCGCCGTGGCAACGTCGCCCTCGCCAACGCCATCGGGACGGGCGTGGCCGACGACAAGGTCACCTACGCCTACGTGCCGGACATGATCCGCTACTATCTCTGCCAGGAGCCGATCCTCGACCAAGTGCCGACCTACCTCGCCTGGCGCGACGCCGACAAGAAATACATCCTGGAGAACCTGCCCAAGCTCGTGGTGAAGGCCGCCAACGAGAGCGGCGGCTACGGCATGCTCATCGGCCCGACGGCCAGCCGCGCCGAGCTCGCGGAGTTCCACGCCAAGGTCTCGGCCCACCCGCGGAATTACATCGCCCAGCCGGTGGTGAATTTCTCGCAGCACCCCACGCTCGTCGACGGCGGCCTCGAGGGCCGGCATGTCGACCTGCGGCCGTTCGTGCGCTGGGGCGACACGGTGAAGGTCCTTCCCGGCGGCCTCACCCGCGTGGCCCTGAAACGCGGCTCCCTCGTCGTGAACTCCTCGCAGGGCGGCGGCAGCAAAGACACCTGGGTCCTCGCGGCCTGACCTCGCCATGATGCTTTCCCGGGTCGCCGACCACCAATATTGGATGGCACGCCAGATGGAGCGGGCCGAGAACCTCGCGCGCCTGGTCCGCGTGTCCGAGGAGATGCTCCTCGACGACGAGTCGCTCGGACGCGGCAGCGCGCAGGAATACTGGACACCGGTCCTGGCGGCCACGGCGATGGAAGGGGCCTTCCGCTCGCTCTACCCGGAGCCCCGCCAAGGGGACGTGGCGCGGTTCCTGACGCTCGACCTCCGCAACCCGGACTCGATCCTGTCCTGCATCCGCCAGGCCCGCGAGAACGCCCGCTCGGTGCGCGACAAGATCTCCGATGAGATGTGGTCGGAGATCAACGCCCTCAACCTCTTCGTGACCTCGCCCGAGGGGCTCCAGCTGCTGGAACGCTTCCCGCAGGCTTATTACGAGAAGATCATCTCCTCCTCGATGCTCTTCGACGGCATCACCGACGCCACGCTGACGCGCGACGAGGGCTGGAACTTCCTCCAGCTCGGCCGCCTGCTGGAGCGAGCCGACATGACCAGCCGCTTCCTCGACATCCGCTCCCAGACGCCCGCGACGGCCGGCGATACGGCCTTGGAATCCCTGCAATGGGGCGCGGTCCTGCGGGCCTGCAGCGCCCATGCGGGCTACCGACGCGTCCACGGGGGCGAGATCAGCGTCGAAGGCGTCGTCGACCTTTTGCTGTTCTCCAATGAGTTCCCCCGTTCCGTGCGGCACTGCATCCGGCGGGCCGACGAGGTCCTGCACGACATCTCCGGCACGCCCACGGGACGCTATTCCAACCCCTGCGAGAAGATCACCGGCGCCCTGCTCGCCCGGCTGAGCTTCGCCGGCCCGCCCGAGGTCATGGCCCGGGGCCTGCATGCCTATATCGACGAACTCCAGCTCCAGCTCAACGCCGCCGGCCAGGCGGTCTTCGAATCCTACGTGCTCCTGCCGGGCGAGATCGACCGGCACTTCCCCCGCGGGACGCGCCCCGAGAGCCTTTCCGACTGGCAACGCGAACAGCAGCAACAGCAGCAGCAATAACGCCGCCGTGCTCCGATGAAGCTCCGTATCCTCCACCGGACCGAATACCGCTACGCCCTTCCCGTCCGCAACAACTCCAACGAACTGCGGGTCACCCCCCTCTCCAACCTCCGGCAGAAGCCGGGCCTGCACCTGGTGCGCGTCCTGCCGGCCGTGCGGATGCGCCGCTACCCCGACCTTTACCGCAACCCGGTGCATCTGTTCGAGATCGAGGAGCCCCACAAAGACCTGGTCATCGAAGCCTCCAGCGTCGTCGAAACCCTGCCCACCCCGGTCGCAGCCATCCCGACCGACGTCCCCATCGCGGCCGTCCGAGCCGATGATGTGGTCGAAAGCTTCCAGCCGTTCCTTTTATCCGACGGCCCGGTGCGCATCACCCCGGAGATCTGGCGCGCGGCGGTGGACGTCGAGAAAGACCGAGGCGACCTTTTCTCGGTCGTCATCGGGCTCATGGACATGATCCACGCGACCTGCCGGTACGTCCCCGGCGCCACCCATATCGGCACGAATACCGAGGAATTCTTCGCCAAACCCGAAGGGGTCTGCCAGGATTACGCTCACCTGCTGCTGGCCTTGGCCCGTTCGATCGGCATCCCCGCCCGTTATGTCTGCGGCTATGTCTACGACGCCAAGCGCGGGGACGTCATCGGCAGCCATGCCTCCCATGCCTGGTGCGAGCTATGGGTGCCCGGCTACGGGTGGCTAGGTGTCGACCCGACGAACCGGAAGGTCATCCATGAGGCCTACGTGGCTTCGGCCGTGGGGCGCGATTATCGCGACGCCACCCCCGTCAGCGGGAGTTACTGGGGCGTAGGGGACCGCGAGATGCGGGTCACCGTGCACGTAGAGGCCAAGTAAGCCGGATAATCGGGATGCTCGGACAACAAAAAGGGCCCCGTCGCCGGGGCCCTTAGGTCAGCTTCTGATCCGAAGATTAGAAGTTGTAGCGGACGGTGACGGAGACTTCTTCGTCCACGTCGTTCTGGTCAGCGATAGAAACGGCGACCTGGTACTTCGAGTTCACGTTGTAGGCGAGCTCGTAGACGAAGGAGTTGTCGTTGGAGCCACCTTCCTGGGACCAGACGATGCGGCCTTCGAGACCGGCGACGACTTCGTTCAGGGAGCGACGGGCGATGATGCCGTAACCGTCGTTGGAGCCAACGAAGGCGGTGGCGTCGATACCGGCGACGACGTTCTTGAAGAGGTAACCGACGGCGACGCCGTCATCACCAGCGTTGTTCAGGTCGGCGGAGGCGCCAACCCAGACGTTCGAGGAGCCGACAAGGGCTTCGACCGAGAGGGAGTAGCCGTTATCGCCAGCGCCGGCGTCGGTGTTGTAGCTGAGGCCAGCGCGGTTGTAGGAGAGACCAGCGGCAGCGCTCTGGGCAGAGGCAGCGGCAGCAAGGGTCGTGAGGGTGAGGATC